>CAYQRA010000017.1:0-22336 GCA_964419315.1 uncultured Saprospiraceae bacterium
TGGTCAACCAAAAAGAAGAATAAAAAAGTGACTAAAAGACCTGTGACAAGCCCGCCTAGTTAAACGTTTTTTCTTCTTTTTGGTTGACTCACACACGGGGTTTGTCAGAGAACCACAAAAATAAGGGTTCGTTACAACTTACAAGTCGTAGATGGATTAGGGTAGGAACGGTAAAATTTAGCCGTAGAAGGGGAGAAGGAACTAAGAAAACTCACCCAATGTATTAGCGGATACCCTAATTCTTGAAAATTGGAGTTTCTGAGGCATTTAAATATTAAGATTGAGTATATGTATTAATTGCCTCGCTTACTTGCTCCCAAAGCCAACAAAACGACTGCTAAGACTTTCAAGTTATACCTATTTGATGTATATTTCCGGCCTATCTAAATGAGGAAATTATGGAACACAAGAAAAGACTCAAATATATTCAAGAGGTATTGGCAAACATTCCGCCGGATTGGTTGAAGCTAACAACTCATCGACTTGATATTTATGAAGAAAAACTGGCCAAAACTCAATTCCTAGAGGCCCTTGAAAATCTATATCAGAACAATGATGCTCGCTTATCGGCCTTGCAGGAACTTCCGACTGCTTTTGACTATATTCGATTGGGGCATCCCTTATCTTGTGTCTTAGAATGGGTAATCGCCGATTTGAATAATACCAAAGCCAATAATGTAATCAGTTTTTCTTCCAAATCCATCGCGATCTTAGCTATTCTAAGGAAAAACGTATTCGCTAAGAAAAATACCCAAATCAATTTTACGGGAGAATGGCCTGCTACTCTTGATGTGGAGGTGCTACAACGGATTTATGGGTATCGACTAGAGTTAAAGAAAGTAGAAAGTCCGGCGGAAATTACGGCCTTTGATGGAACTACTATTTTTATTTCGGAGCAAAATGAAATAGCCCGTGTGGAACCCCATCCCCATATTGATTTTTTTATAAATGTGTCTGCTGATCTTGGAAGTATCGTGGTGGTGAATGGAGAAAAAAATGAAAGTTATATCTCAGAAATTCAACATGTTCGACGACGGGAAACCATCGCTATGACACCGGCGGATTGCCAGACAGCCTTAAAGACTCTAATTGGTCAATCGACTATCCATCCTCCAGAAAAAGATATGGTGGCCAATAAAAAAGCGGTTTTAAATTCCATCCAAGAAATTACGGGTACGAGTACGCAAGCTTTGGTGGGTTCTAGTGGCCTATCTATTCAATATGCGATAATGATGGGGCTTATTCATGATGCGATGGAAAAGCATCCCGGCAAGGCGATCAAGATTATTGTTCCACCAAATTGTTATGGAGGAACCAATGACCAAGCGAGACGAGTAGCTGCTAGTATTGATCAGGTGGAGGTGGTGGACTTGCCAGTGGATGCGGGCAATGATATGGTACAAAGCCTCGATGTGGTCTTGACAGGAATTGCCAAGCAAGATGCCGTTCCCTACATCATCGCAGAAATTCCAACCAATCCGAGAGTGGAAGTTCCTGACCTTATCGAATTAAAAGAGGTACTGAGTCTTGCTCGTCAAACGGCCGCCGGAGCAGTAGCTATTGACCCTGTTTTTATTTTGGATCAAACCTTTTGTCCCAATGTGGCTTTTTTAGGGGAAGGAGAAATTCTTTCGACGGTAAGAACCATTTCCTATGCAAGTGGATCGAAGTTTCCGAGTGGTGGTCTGTGCAATGCGGGCTATTGTGTCGGAAATAAAAAGACGGAAGCTTTGATGGAAAAAATAGAATTTCACCTCAGACTTTGCGATAATGAGGCGACGCCTCTGCAAATGGAAATATTGGCCAAGCAAATGCCCTCCATGATTCAAAGAATTGAAGATGCTTATCAAAATACGAGGGAATTTGTAGATTTTATTCAGGAAAAATTACCGACCGCAAAAATTAATTTTGTTTCTCCCGAATTGGCGGAAAAAGGATTTACACCATCAGTTTTTTCATTAGACCTTCCAACAAGAGGAGATTCTGAGGAAGCTAAAGAGTTTTACAAAAGAGTCTTAAACCATCAGTTAATTAAGATGATGATCCATACCATCCCAGGGGAAAGTAAGCATTGCGTGAGCTATGGACAATTAAAAGGATGTTATTGGACGATACCAGCGACTTCTACCCAAGGAACGACTAAAGAAGGAGACAAAGATTATATCGCTCGAGTCGCGCTTTCTCCAAAAATGAATTTAGCGCTTCATAAAAAAGTCTTTTTAGAGTTTGTAGAAAAAATTAAACAAGGAGTTGCCTGAAAATATAACCATGTTCTTTAGTTGGTTACAAATTATCGTAGCGAGGTATCAATTATGGGATGATTCCTATTGGAATAACCATTATTAACAAAACACTTGAGGTTTGTCAAAGGACGAAATTTTTCTTTTCTCCTTCGTCAAAATCACCTAAGGTATTTCTGTTCTCAGCGGAAATATGTTGATGCAATCCGCAATAGATTTTGTACTGATTTTCTGGATGTACATTATTTTAACTTTACATATTAGCAGATTTTTGGAATCAAATTGGTAATACCTTGAAATAATCCCTGCAAATAATTTCTTTGGAATTGTTTTTGCTAATAGTAAAATATACCTTCCGATTTTTAATTTCCTCCCATAATTTGTGACATAATAAGACT
This sequence comes from uncultured Saprospiraceae bacterium, assembly GCA_964419315.1. Lineage (GTDB taxonomy): Bacteria > Bacteroidota > Bacteroidia > Chitinophagales > Saprospiraceae > CALLVY01. The sequence goes on from CAYQRA010000017.1 coordinate 2,639, forward strand.
AACTATTGTAGTTGTTTAGTCAAGCTATTTTAATAATTTATTTTTCATTAACTAAATATCGTTTCCATGAAATTAAAAGGATCAAAAAAACTCGCAAAATTGAACTTGGCTCAGAATGAAATCATCGAGCATAACACTTGTTCAAAGATTAAAGGAGGAGGATACTATTGTTGCGCACGAAATAAGTGGATCAACTAAATAGCATCAAAAATGAGCTACGATTTACCAGGGTAAATGCGTAGCTCATTTTTTTATTATCTAAACTTTATTATGCGATCCTTACCTTTAATTATTTTACTTTCTCTTTTTTTCTCCCTCTCATTATTTGGATCAGGGACAGAGATAGATAGTATCACCTCCCCAAAATTGTGGTTAAAGGAGCAGCATAACATTGGAACAGAACTATTAAAAAGTAACAACGATTTTAAAGCAACAGTTGAAATTTGTAAATCTGCCTACAACTTCGCAATCTCTAGCGGACTTCCCGATTACCTTGTAGAGATATCTGTCAATTATGGAATGGCTTTGTATAAAAATGGAGAGATCCAAAAAGCTTATTCTATCCTACAAGAAGCCTTACCAAAAATTCAAGAAAATAATTTAAAACTAAAAGCTGATGTCAACCAAATACTTGGTATGACACTCGTATTTCAAAACAAATATCCAGAAGGGTACAAACACCAAATGGAGGCTTTGAAATACTATACCGACATGAAAGATTCTTCTGGTGTGATGGAATTGCTATACGATTTGGGGAGTAGTTTTGGAACACAAGGTCAAGATGAATTGGCCTTAGAAAACTATGAAAAAGGAATTGCGATTGCTAAGGCCTTGAAGGATGAAAAAATGACCATGTTTGGTATCACCGCATTGGGAGGTACTTGGTCTTCCATTGGAGATCTTGAGAAAGCTTTAAAATATAGCAGCGAAAGTATTGCACTTGCCAAACAAATAGAAGACGAAGAGGAGTTGGCTTGGGCTTCCATTAATCATGGCCACACCCTGATAAAATTAGAGCGCTACCAAGAATCAGAAATTTATTTGCAGCAAGCCTATGATTTAAGTTTTGTGATTGGTAATAAATTGCTAACGGTCTATTCAATAGAGCAAATGGCCGAATTGAATTTTAAACAAAACGATTTGGATAAAGCGATTGCTCGGCTGGATGAAAGCTATAAGATTTATCAAGACCTCGGTCAGACCAATAATATAAAAGAGGTGACCAAGAAGTATGCAGAAATCTATTTTAAACAAGGAAATTATACTAAATATAAAGAGTATACCGATCAATATATTACTCTAAAGGATTCTTTGTATTCTAAAGAAATGATGGAATCCATGGCCAGCTTAAAGCAAGATTTTGAGTTGCATAAAATGGAACGAGAAAATGAAATTGCCTTATTGTTGAAAGATCAGGAATTAGCGAAAGCTAATCTATATATTACCTGCGCTGTGGTGTCGGGTACTGTGCTTGTTTTTATTTTGATTTTGATTATCATGTACAGTAGTAGAAAAGCGGCAGTTGAAAAGAATGAAATTCTTAAAGCAAAAAATGCTGAAATTTTACGACAAAATGAATCATTGGTGTCTTCTAATGAAGACCTAGAAAAGTTTGCGTACATTATTTCTCATGATTTAAAAGAACCTTTACGGAATATCAATGGATTTACAAAATTGCTAGGGCGCAAGTTGAAAAATTACACCTTTGATGAGAGCATCACCGAGTATATGGAATTCATTGTGGGGGGGACGGAGCAAATGAAAGAGTTGCTGAGTGGCCTTTTAGAGTACTCTAAAGTTGGGGTCAATAAATCAGAGAAAAAGTTGGTTTGTCTTGATGCTGTTGCTCAAAAAGTAATCGTAGGATTTAGAACACAACTAAATGAGAAAAAGTGTGAAGTACATCTACAAAAGCTTCCAGCTGTTGCCTGTAAAAATGTTCAATTGAGTCAAGTTTTTCAAAACCTATTGGGGAACGCGATCAAATTTGGACCTGAGGAGGGGAATAAAATTACCATTGGTGCCGAAGATCAAGGGGATCATTATTTGCTCTTCGTCAAAGATCAAGGAATCGGAATCGAACAAAAATATTTAGACGATATTTTTACCGTCTTCAAACGATTTCACGATCGCAGTAAATTTACTGGATCAGGAATTGGTTTGGCTACTTGTAAAAAAATCGTTGAAGAACATGGCGGACGAATTTGGGTAACCTCAGAAGAAGAGAAAGGGTCTTGTTTTTATTTTACCTTGCCTAAAGTTTTGATAGCCAAACCTGATTTATCGGAAATCGAAAATGTAAATGCTCCGCAGCGTAATTTGGCAATAGCCTAATACGTCCTCATTTGAAATCAAGTGATTATTAGAAAAAAATAAAATCCTCTACGAGCAAATGCTGGTAGAGGATCTTGTATTTTAACTAAATCTGACGTTTATAATGGTGCCCGTCCATTTAATATTGCTCCAATTTTTATCACTGGATAACCTGTACAAGTGACTTCCATTCCATCAATGGTTCTTGGCGCAATGTTCCCTGTTATCGGTTCGGGGGTCCAAGTAAGTTCGTAATGATTCATTTCATCCGGTTCTCCTAGCGTAAGTCCGTTTCCATCAGTAAGCGCCTGATTCGAGCCAAGACTAACCGTGTGGGTAGAGGTGGTAGTGGTACTTCCATCCGGATGTTGCGTAGTTGATTCTTTGTAGGTATAATCAATTTTGGTGAGCGCTTTCTCCGCAGCATCTAGCAGATCGTCCCAAGGCCAAAAACCTTGAACTCTTTCCATCTCAATATCTTCAAAGGGCTCTTCCCAACCTCCATTGGGAGTCGCTACCAATAAATTAGCTGACTTGCCTACGACCTCGCCATCCAAGGTCATCCCTTCCACATTGAAGGTAGTATTCGCGATCATAGACCTTTCTCCAGTCTCCTTATTCTTAATGAATCGAGAGGAAGAAACTTCTTTTCCCTTAGCGAGTATTAGGTCATTGAATAAGATATTGATCCAATAATCATCCGTCAAGGGACGAACATAAAAACTAAATGGCTCATCGGCTTTCCCTAGATTCTTAATCTGAACTTCGCCATCTACAATCTCAATGGCTGCATTGCCAATTACCTCAATAGCATGCTCGTCGAATTCTACTTTTTTCTGAATCTTCGGAGGATCAGGTAAGTTAAAATCATCGATTTCTTTGACGCAACTGCTTAGGCATAAAATGGCACTTAACAATAACAAGGTTTTGCTGAATTTTAAAATGATACTTTTCATGGTACTTTGTTTTTTAGTGATTAATTAAATATCCTTATTTGCCCTACTATCGTCAGGGGCATTAAAATCTTACCCTTTAAATTTATTTTTTTTCACTTTTAGAGAAAAAATAAACCGTGTGGTAGATTATTTTAATCTTATTTTTTATTGTAAGTGTCTGATAGTTAGGGTTTTGTGTTGTGGGTGGCAGGAGGTGAAAGCTGAAGGATTTTTTTTAAAATTTTTTTGATGGAGGCTGTGGAAAGTAATAAACTTGTAGGAGGGTAGATAGCAATTTGTTCGGACTAGATTTAGGAGTTTTATTAGTATTTTTGAAAAAATATACTTTTGTAGCAGAGAAGTTTAGGAGCGTTTGAAAGACTAAATCTTGGATGCAATTTCTAAAGGGGCGTAGTTCTAAAATAAACCGTAAATTTTTGATATGCAAAAAGCGATAAATACTCAATATGGAGCGGTAGATAAAATAGAAATAATTGATACTGAAAAACCTAGAATTGGTAAAGGGGAAGTTTTGGTGAAAGTAGAAGCCGCAGCTCTAAACCCCAAAGACATTCTCATTAGAAAAGGAAAATTTAAAAGGCTAACAGGGAAAAGGTTTCCGCAAGGAATCGGATTCGATTTTTCAGGAATGATCGAAAATGCCAATGACTCTAATTTAAAGAATGGCACCAAAGTTTTTGGGATGTTGAATGGTTGGCAGGGGAGAAGCTGTGCAGCTTATGTCAATGTAAAAGTAGAAGAGTTATTTCTTCTACCTGAGAATATAAGCTTCGAAGAAGGGGCAGGAATCCCTTTGGCAGGACAGACCGCTTTGCAAGCGATTCGGAATATTGGAAAATTAAAAGCAGGAAATCGAATTCTCATCAATGGAGCTTCTGGAGGAGTTGGCACCTTGGCGATTCAAATAGCAAAATCGCTGGGTGGAAAAGTGACTACGATTACAAGTACTAAAAATAGGGAGTTTTGTAAATCGCTTGGCGCCGATCAGACGATTTCTTATGAACTGACTAATATTTTGGAAAGTGGAAATGAATTTGATGTTTTTTTTGATGTCTTTGGCAATCATAACTTTCAAAAAGTAGCCTCGCTATTAACTCCAAAAGGAAAGTATATAACGACGGTTCCCAAAGTGGCCATTCTTAAAGAACAATTTTTTAATCTATTTAGAAGCCAAAAGGCTAAATTGGTAAATGTCAAATCCAATAAAGCGGATTTGCAATGGCTCCATAAAAAAATAAGTCAGAACGAAATTAGACCCGTGCTTGATAAGGTTTTCAATTTGGAAGAAATCCAGATCGCCCAAAAATACATTGAATCCAAAAGAGCTAAAGGAAAAGTGGTTTTGCAAATAAACAGAAATGTTTAGCGGAAGTAAAAGTTCCTTATAAGAAAAATGCTACTAATTATGAATAGTCAAGCACTAAATAAAAACCATCCCATCGTTTTGCCCAAACCTAATGAAGGTTTTGAAAAACGCTATTATGAGATACTGGATAATGGTTGGTACGAATTGGATCGAGAGACTAAAGATGCGAGAGAACTGATGGACCAGTCCATACTTCCGGTTGCGGTGGAAGAAATTTTAAAAGTGGGTATAGATGCTAGTGCGACCGACTGGGCAGAAGGAATTTATTTCGATCTTTTATCCGAAAAAAAATGTGTCTACGATGATGAGTTTTGGGACATCGTCAAGCGCTTACCCGATTTTTATGCAGTGGCAGGAAGTAAACAAAAGATGAAGGATTATTTGATGGGCATCAATTGGTCTACCTTTTTAGAATTGATAGATGGGATGCCCGTTTACCGACTCGCTTCTCCCAACCCCGCTATCCCAAGCTACCATTTAAAAGGAAAAGGATACCATCCTGAGAATACTTCTGATTGGCTTAATTTTGATAAGGGGGCATTAATCAAATGTGAGCATGTCTTAAGCACAGCAACTATCTCTAGTTTAAATCAAAAATACCTCAAGCCAAATTCGGCGGATTCATTAATTCAAGAATTGAAAAAAGACATAGGGCAGCTTAAAGTGAAAATAGCAGGCAATGCTCCCAATAGACATTTAATCATCAAATACGATATTGAACACCGCAGTCATCTATATGATAAGCTATCCATTCATGTCTTAGAAGACTTACTCGACTGGGTAGTCTTTTGGACTTCCAGAAATTATCCACTTGGATTGAATATACAGTTCTTGGTTGGAGGGTGAAAGGAAAAAAATTGGATTTTAAAACAACTTCATTATTAAAAAAAAAACTCAAGAAAAGAAATCAATGGAAGATATTTTGTTTACTTATATTTCGAAGTACATTACTTTGTCGCAGGAGGAGAAAAAAGCGATTACGGATTTAGATATTTTTAGAACCGTAAAAAAAGGCAGTGTTTTGCTCAAAGAAGGAGAACGTTCTAGTTTGGGATATTTTGTTTTAAAGGGTTGTTTGAGAACCTTTTATTTGATTGATGGAGAAGAAAAAACCACCGCTTTTTATACTGAAATGGAAGGACTAACGCCGCATTGCGTATCTACCAAAGCTAGCTCCGAATATTATGTCACCTGTGTCGAAGACTCAATTATCACTGTTTTTAATCCTGACATGGAAGCAGCAGTTTTTGAGAAATTCCCAAAATTTGAAACCTTATGCCGGGTGATCAATGAAGAGGAATTGGTAAAACAACAGATTAATTTTGATAAATTTAAAACTTCTTCTCCCGAACAACGATACCTAAAGCTGACGGAGAAGAGACCTGATTTGATACAACGGGTGCCGCAGCATCAATTGGCAAGTTTCTTAGGCGTCACCCCACAATCGCTCAGTCGCTTAAAAGCCAGATTAGCCAAAAAGAAAAAATAAAACCGGTCTCTTTCATTAATTACCTTAAGGTAACGATTTTCCGCTATAAGCTCCCTTAACTTTGTAGCATCGTTAATCTTTAAATTATGAAAGAGTATGAAAAATAAAATCTGTTTAATTATTTCTGTTTTAATTTTATTCCTAGCGATCCAAGCTCATGCACAATACTCAAAAGGGGATAGCACCTATCAAAAATACTTTGTCGGAAGTACTTTCTTTTTACTCGGAAATCTTGCAAAAAGTAATCCGCCCGACTTCGTCCAACTCAATATTGGCTATCGCCTAAGTCCTAAAGATGCCTTATCCTTGGAATTGAAAACTTGGAAATATGCATGGTCTTTGGGGATTCCCTACGGCCCCTCTACAGAAGCTGCCGAAGAAAAATTTCCCGGTTTTATAAGAGAATTTGGCTTTGCCATCGCTTACCAACGTTTTATCTGGAAGGGCTTATACGCTGGGTTACACGCGATGAGTGCTTGGCAATCTTTTGTCAATACCGAGGGGAATAAAATAGATAAAGGCTTCCAGGTTTTTAATACTTATCGGCTAGGTTATCATTTTAAAATAGCGAAGGATCGGTTTTTTATTCAACCTTCGGTTGCGGTTACTCATCGTCCTTTTCATACCGCAATGCCAGATTCTTTTAGGCAATTGGATGAGCAATGGTCTAAGTTTTTTATTGGAGAACCCGGATTGCACTTTGGATTTAATTTTTAGAGGAGAAAGAGGGGTAAGTCCGTATGGATAAAGGGAGGCTTTTTTGATTGGATCTTTTTAGGCGAATATTTTAAAAATCAAAGCCATTTCCTCGCGGCGCAATATTCAAATACGCATACTCCACCTTCGCTAAGTATAAACCATTTGGAAAAGCAATATTGTGGTACTTTGGTTTTTGGCCAGAAACTAGACAATGTTCAAATTCTGCAAAGGACATTTTTTTCGTTCCGACCAGCAAAATATTAGCGGAGAGAATCCTGACCATGCCTCGCAAAAAACGATTGGCCTTAATCCGAAAGCGCATCCGAGTATTCGCTGCGTTGAGGATTAAGGAAGTATGGGCGACTTCACAAATCGTGTGTTTATAAACGTCTGGACTAATGCAGAAGGCTTTAAAATCTTTTTTTCCTTCCAGTAAGCGCACCGCTTTTGCCATGCTTTCCATATCTAATTTTTCCACTTCACAAAAACTACTGCCATCCTCCAAAAAAGGATTTTGTTCAAAATGAAAAAAGTAATCATAGGTTCTTTGCAAGGCATCATATTGAGCATTGGCGGTATCAGCTACTGGAATCAAATCATAAACCACAATGCTAGGCGGTAACATTTTATTGATCCTAAAAACAAAATCAAAATCTATTTTTTTGAGAATAATAATATTACAAAAATATTGACTTGCATGAACTCCCGCATCTGTTCGGCCACAGCCGTGACAAGTGGTAGGGGTACCCAACATCTTGCTCAAATGAAATTCTAAGACTTCCTGTACGGTGGTGACATCCGTTTGGTTTTGCCAGCCGTGAAAGTCTGTTCCTTTATAACTAAGATGGAGAAAATAACGCAAAGTGGTTTGCTAGTTTTAGAGCATGGTGATAGAATGCAGCAAAACTACTCTTTTTTTGTAAAAGGCTTTCAAAAGAAATTACTTACTTATAATAATTCAACAAGGGTTGATATTCTGCTCCTTTATAGAGAATCTTAGGAATGGCACTAGAGTCATAAAAAGAAGGGAAGGCAATGTCTTGTATCTGAACCAAATATTCTAATAAGTCCGTGGCCAGTACTTCCTCTGCCAACACATGATAGTCAAACTTTTTGCCAAAGCGATCATAATCAGCAACAGCATCTAGTTTGCCATTTTTGTCCGTATCCCAAAGGATGTAATCAAGATCAATCTTCGAATCTTTTGTGTTCACGTTCATCTGCACAATTTGGCCATCTATTTTATACCGCACAATAGTATACTCATCGTACATATCCCTAAATCCAATGGTATCTAGGATCACAGAATCTAAGGTGCTAGGTAGCACGGATAGAGAGCTAATATTTGGAGTTTGCGCCTTGGAGCAAGTTGCATAAGTAGAAGTAGTGGGGAAAGCTAAAAGCGCTAAAAATAAAAAGATAAGTTTCATAGTATAGGATATGCAATTAAAATGCCATTAAAATATTCGATTCCTCTTGATTTGGAAGTGGTAAGGTTAGGATATCTAGCTAACGAGTTAAAGCATTTTATTATTATTTTTGAATTTTAATTTCAGGAGACCAGAGGAATGGAAATAAGGGTGCATTGCTTATCGCAAACCTACCAGATTTTACAAATAGGACTTTCGACTGAAAATAATCTGCGAAATCCGCGCGATCTGCGGGACACCTATTTTCTTGTGGTTCATTAGATTTCAAACCTCCTTTGTCAATTTTCCAGAGGAGACCATTCGAAGAAAGATCATAATAAAAAGTCGAAGTTAACATAGGTGCAGTATAATTCAATAGAGAATGCAGAAATTTGGATTAAAATTAAAATCATGCGAATTTCACTAATCCTTATTTCAATGCTTTCACTCCTCAATACAAGTACCGCCCAAGAGCAAGAACCAAGCAATCGACATTTTTGGTATTCGATGGAAACCACTGCTAGTCCAGAAAAAATATGGAACATTTGGATCGATGTAAAGAACTGGAAAAACTGGGACATCGGCTTAAAAGATGCTGCTATGGATGCTCCATTTTACTTGGAGAGTAAAGGAATAATCATCAGTTTAGAAGACCGAAAATCAAAATTCAAAGTGGTAGAGATGGTCGAAGATGTTTCTTATACCTATAAAACAAAGTTACCTTTGGGGAGCCTTTATGTAAAGAGGTATTTAAGCCGTGAGAAGGATAAAACGGTTTACACCCATGAAGTTTGGTTTAAGGGATTAACAGGCGGAATTTTTGCCAAAATGTTTGGGGGGAAATTCCGAGAAATGTTACCAGAAGTTTTACAAAATATTCAACAAATAGCCGAATCCAATGAGCCCAATTAAACTAATTTACCTGGCCAATATACTGGTTGCAGGTTGGATAAGTATCACTAGTTTGTTTTTTCCAAAACTGGCAATTACGACTGTTTTTACCAATGATTTTGCTTATTCAGAGTCCATCCGTTTAGTTGGTGCTTTGTGGGGAGGCATTTTTATTCTTTCTATTTTAGGAATGTTTTATCCCCAAAAAATGAGTTTGATTTTGCTGTTTCAACTGATCTATAAATCGTCTTGGTTGATCTTTGCGGCACTACCTTGTATCCTAAAAAGTAATCCATACCCCCAATCCATGGCGCTCTTCTTTTTACTTTGGGTCTTGATCTTGCCATTCGTTATTCCGTGGAAAGTTATCTTTTCCTAAGCAGTAGATTTTTGAAAACCAATAATAAATAGGTGAAATCAGCAGCAGATAGGGCTATGCCTACTACTTTAGGTACACCATCAAATGGGCACAATGTAATCTGTACTCTTCTTCTTTACGGCTATTTTCGGAGAGAGACGCCGAGCGGCATTTTCCAACTAGAATATTCTTGATGCTTGTGTAATCTCTTCCTAATAAATGGATCACCTGATGAATACTTTTAGATTTTTTTAGCTGTTCTCCGATCAATTGATGGTTGAGGAATTGCCTATCTTCTTTTTCTTGTTGGACCATTTCTTTTTGTACACCATCGATTGCACTGAAGTCATCGACCATTTCTTCAAAATAAGAAAAGAAGTCCATGCTAATGGTTTTGATGGAATCTAGCTCTATCCCTTCGGACGCTGCCTCCCAAAAAGCCTTTTCTAAATCTTGGAAATAATTCTCAAAATTGGATCTTTCATTGAATATTAATGCCACATGTTGACCTTTCCTAATACGGCTAAATCTTATGATTTTTACAGAATCACTTTGATAATAGGTCTTAGAATTGGACACCTCTTTCTTTTTCAGATTAGAGAGGTGATCTACAGGAGTTTTATTTTTTGTTGGTTCAGGATCACAGGCACTTAAAGTTAATAAAAAGCAAAGGCAGGTTATTATTTTTGCATCCATAAGAACTTGGTGATACGTAAGTTAACAGGATTGGAACATAGCTTCTATGTTAAGTTGATTTTTCGTTTGAAAGGATTGCGACTCCTCCGTTCCAACTATTCCTTCCGTGGAGGCAAAGGTCGAGTATTTAAAATATTGATCGCGCAGCTTTCTTGATTGCCAACCGTCAAAGCAAATTTTTGCTTCACCTTAATCCCTGTTTCATATTCCGCAGGTTTCCAGCAAGGCATCTGAGCAATGGTGACTAAGAGTAAACTATCCAAAGCCAAGTCATTAGAAGACCAAGCGATTTCCGGTTCCCTTACCAATCCTTCTTCATCTACGGTAAATTTTACAGCCGCCAAATCCCATCCTTGGAAACTACCCGCAGGAATATTCTTAATGGCATTTTCCAACAGGTATTTATTCATTTGCTCCCTTCCACCGACATAGCTGGCATCATAGGTCGGATTGACAATAAAACTAAAATTGATCTCTTTAGGATCATTGTGTTTTAAATCATTTTGGGGAAGGTACTGAACCTTGACCGCTATATCGGTACCCAAATCTGCTTGGAGCAGCAGTTCCTTTTGAGGAAGATTAAGTTTTTCATTTTGACCACTTGCCTGTAGTGTTTGTCCATTGACTTGCACTGTAATTTCTGTAGCAATATATTCATCGACCCACTCTGATTTATAATAAGGATTGAGTTCGGACAAGGTCTCGGCCTTAGGCAATTGCTCTTTATCTATTGCAATAGAAGGATAGACTTTATTTATTTCGTAGGCCAATGTCTTTTGAGTCTCTTCTTGTGCGATGCTGAGATTGGGGATGAGGAAGAATAGAAACAATAGGGGACTAAGCTGGGATAAAATGTTTTGCATTATTTTTAATTGATCGTATTGGTAAATTCAAACAGCTTATAAGTTAGGCAAAAAAATAATGCGGAGTTTAGAATCCTTGCGGATTAACAACTATATAACAAGCAGCCATATCAATTGGCTAGTTGGTAGGTAAGATTAATTGATTAGAAAAATATAAAAAATTCAACAATTCAATTTGTTGTTTGATATAGCTTTTGATTAATTTTAATTGCCCATCAATGTATTTTTCCTGTCTTTTGTTGAGTAGAAAAACAGAACTTTCTCCCAGTCTAAATTTTTCATTTTCTCCATCCAATAAGCGTTTGTAATTTTCTAGATTTCGACTCAGTAAAGCGACTTGCTCTTGTAATACTTCTTGCTGTTGCCAACTGGCATCTACTTTATTTTGCAATTCATTTCGCTTGTTTTCTAAATCCAATCTTAGTTCTTGGATTTTGATGGCTCCCTTTTGCCGATTGGCTCTTTCACTTCTTAGCAGTAATGGCATAGAAAAATCAAAACCCCATTTATAATCACTGAAGGCATAGTTAGGGGTGAGGCCATCATCAGCCGTAGCCAGCAATGGATTGTATTTTAATTTGAGTTTAGGTTTTAATTTTTCTCTTTTCAATCGTTGCTCTATTTCAAAATAGGATAATTTGTTGATCGAGGCCAAAAGGACCGGATGATTGGCAAGGGAGAAGTTTTCGGTATTATTGGGGGAAGAGAAAAGTTGATTTCTATAATCCTCTGGTTGGGTATTCTCTTGTAGCGTCACCGGCTTTTCATTAAACCAAAGATGATTTTCGAGTTGCTGCCTAGATTTGATTAATCCCATTTCGTTTTTTTGTTTAAAGGCGATGGCATCTTGGTATAAGATATAAGCTTCCAACGTATCCATTGCGGTTTTCTCTCCATTAAAATAAGACTGTTTGGTGCTGTTTAAATAAGTATCGGCGAGGGAAATGTTTTCAGCTAAGACGATTTGATTATAAGCATATTGCTGCCAAATGATATAGGCCGTGGAAGCATCATATACCAAGTCGTTGAGGATGATCTGTTGTTCATTCTTCGCTAGGTCTTGAAAGATTTTGGCTTGATCAAGAGCGATTTTTCTTTCATTGATGATTAAGCCTTGCAAAAGGTTTACTTCTATTCCAAGTTGCCAAAGTCCAAAGTCATCGGTTGAATTTTCTGGACTCAAAAAAGTGCCCTGTGTATTTTCATAAGCCCCCACCAAGTCAATTCCCAGTCGGGTCGGGAATTTTAATTTGGCCTGAAAATGCTGATAATACAATTTGTCGTCAAAGTTTTTTTCATCCCAGTTGGACGAAAGGACAGGATCTAGATTACCTTTTGCGCCGAGGATTTCAGCTTTGGCTAAGGCGGATTTTAAGGCTGCTTTTTTGGCAATAGGGTGGTAGGTCAAAATGTTTTGCAGATATTCTCCATAGCTCAATACGGTACTGTCCGATTGGGCAAACGCGCATTGGGGCGACCCAATCCCTCCCAAAATTATTAAGACAAATAAGCTCCAGCCCGATACATGCTTCATCCTCCTATTTATTTAGTTTAAGGTTTTCTAGTGTTTTTCCATGAGGTTTCGCCTTCCCATTTTCATCCACTCTAACAAAAACAATATTCTCTATTTTTATAATGGTCTGCTTGGAAAATACATTTCTTACTTCACAAGAAAAACTGATCGAAGTCCTCCCGATTTTTTTAAAGCCCAAACCAATCTCAATCACATCTCCTTGCACCGCAGAACTTATAAAATCAATTTCAGAGATATACTTGGTGACCACTTTTTTGGTATCCAATTTGGTCATGGCATAAATCCCCGCCTCTTCATCTATCCACCGCAATAAGGCGCCTCCAAATAAAGTATTCCGAGCATTTAAGTTTTCTGGTTTAATTAATTTACGCGAATAAAACTTCATAGGTCTATCTTTATTTTATTTTAAGATCAGTTGAACCTTGCTTATTACTTCACGGATTTTAATGGAGCTTTTCGTTTTACTTCTGTCTTTTGTTCTTTTTCGGGTCTGTAAAAATCTGGCGGAAAGCCATTTAGCTGCCGCCATGCTTCATACCAAATTGGAACTTCTTTGAGGAGAACAAAGGCATTGGCTCCCGTCCCAATGCTGAGTCTTTCCGGCCATGCTTTTTTATCTTCTTTGGGACTTACCAAGACTCTATACGAACCATTGTCTCCGATGAATTTATCAATCGCTACGATGTGACCCGTAAAAACACCCGTAGAAGATTCCGGCCATCCACTAATCACTATCGCAGGCCAACCGTCGAACCGCAATTGAACAGATTCTCCTTTTTCGAGTAAAGGTAAATCTTGCGGCTTTAGATAAATTTCTACCGCCAAGTCATATTGGGAAGGCATGATCGTGGCAATGTCTGTACCATCTTTGATGGTCTCACCGATTCCTTTTTTGATGGTCTTGGTGATGTATCCAGATTGCGGAGCCTTGATGTAATAAAAGTCTTGTCTTTGGCTATAATTACTGAGTTGGTTTTGTAGTTTGGAAGTGGCCGCTACCGTTTCTAGTTTGGCAGAAAGGGCAGACTGTTGGTCCGATTGAGACTTGGCTAATTTATTGGCATAATCCCTTTCAACAGCTTGGATTTCAAGAAACAAATTAGTTAAGATATTCTTTTGATTGAGCAATTTGTTTTTTTGCACATTGACCTTCGCATTGGCGGATTGAATTTTGAATTCTTTTTCCTGTAACTCCGTGAGGGACTTTAAGCCTTTTTCGTAAAGTTCTTTGGTTCGAGAAAGTTGATTTTTAGCAATGTCTAGATTGTTTTCAAAAGCGACCAAATCAATGCTGTCGATGCTGATTTTATTTCTGGCTTGTTCTATTTTATTTTGCGTTTGTTCTCGCTTTAGATTTAGTCCGGCTTCTAGCGCGGTGTATTGATCTTTTAAGGCCAGTACTTTTTGGTCGTAAGACCGAACGCTTTGCGATTTTGCATCTATTTGTTCAGAAGTTCTTGCCAATAAGTTAGGATCAAAATATTCACTTTTGACTTCCGAAATAAAAACAATAGTATCTCCTTTTTCTACATAATCTCCTTCTTGTACGAACCAGTTTTCCAAACGTCCAGAAATCACCGATTGGATAGCTTGCGGACGCTGCTGAGGCGATCGGGTAGTGACATAGCCTTTGGCGCTTATGTTTTGAGTCCACGGTAAAAAGAGACACAAAAATAAGAGCAGGGCTAAGCTGATAATTAGCCATAGGGTCGTTCTTCGAGTACGGCTTTTCTTCAGCAGTTTATTAGACTCAAAGTCACTAAGCCTAACAAATTTGTTGATGCTATTTTCAGAAATGTTCAACATGATTAAGCATTGTGTTTTTTATTAAGTTCAATAATTCGGTCACTCTTATCTTTCCAATAATAAAAATCTGAAACCACCAAAACGGTCCAGGGGCGTTGCTTGTCCATAATGTAATCAATGATTCTTTTCTTCTCTTCGTCTTCAATAAATTGTAAAGGATCTTCCATTAAAAGCAATTTGGGTTTGCCAATAATGATCCGTGCAATCATTAGTTTTTGAATGATGCTCCTTGGCAATCTTCTACCACCGCTATCCACAAAACTATCTATTCCTTTGGGTTGATGAATCAAGTACTCATCAATTTTTAGCAATTTAAGGGTAGCAGATATTTCCTTGTTTGGAATATTTCTGCCCATGAGAATATTATCTTTGAAGCTTCCTTCAAAAATTTGATTAATGGGGAAGGATACGCCCAAGTTATTGTGCAATAAATCTTTTTGATAATTGGAGATGGGCATTTCATTGAGGTATAATTCTCCATCTTCAATTTCATGAATACCTGTCAGAATTTGTAATAAAAGAGATTTGCCACTTCCAGATCTTCCCGCCAAAACAATCTTTTCATTGGCTTTGATCTCAAAAGATAAATTATTGATGATCTTATTCTTTTCTCCCGGAAAACCAAAAGTCATTTCCGAGGCTTTCAGCGACAAACCTTGAGGTGTTTTAATCAAGGCATTACCATAATTTTTATCCAGTTTCAAATCAGTTACATAGCCAATCTTATCCAAAGCCGTTAGTACATCATATATGGTATCAATGGTTCTCAAAACTTTTTCAATGGAATTGATAATCAAGATGATAATGATCTCGGCCGCTACGAACTGTCCAATATTCATTCTTTCCTGAAAAACCAAATAACCTCCGAGTAATAATAAACCAGCCGCGACAATCACCTTGAAAGCGATAAAAAGCCTAAACTGACTCAACAAAACTTTAAAGTGCCTTTCTCGTCCCACTAAGTATTCCGCAACAATGCCATCCGTTTTCTTTAGGTGAAACTTATTATTTCCATAAATTTTAAAACTTCTATTGCCCCTTGCTATTTCTTCCAACCAATGGGCTAGTTTGTATTTATACTTGCTTTCCACAAGACTAGTAGCCAATCCATTGGGGCCCGTTACTTTAAAAATGATCCATAAGATAAAAGCAAGAGACAGTCCCAATAAAATAAAATAAGGACTATAAATGGCCAACAGAATTAGTCCAAAAACAATTTGAAAAATAGCCAAGGAGAAGTCTATTAAAATCTTGGGAAGTCCTTTTTGGATGGTGATGGTATCAAAAAAGCGATTGACGAGTTCCGGCGCATGAATCTTGTCCAACTGTAGAAAAGTAATCTTAGGAATACGATAGGCAAATTCAAAGGCGGAGCGAGCAAAGATATCCTGTTGAATGTTTTCAACGACTCGGAGCTGTAAGACTTGTAAGGATCCAGTAACCGCGATTCCTAGTAAAACAAAGCCGACTAAGATGACCCAAGTAGAAGTCGCTTCTCCAATTTGGAGAAAGTTGATAATGGCTTGTATACCAAGTGGTAAGGTAAGATTTACAATTCCAATAAAAAGGGCATAAATATAGATTTGCCGGAGTTCTAACTTATATTTGGATAACAGGTTCCAAAATCTTGTTATTGGGGGTATCGTCATAAGCTTTCACTTTTTTAAATAACAATTTCAGTAGTCTATTGTTTTATTTTTGGATGCTAAAAATCTAAAATTTTAAGTTTGGCTTATTTGGTGAATTAACTATTGCATCTTTATTTTGTTGAAATGTCTTATTGGCTTTAACCTAAAAGGCAGCTCAGTTGCTCTCAATCCAACTTCTTAACCGCTTCATTGGCCCTAGCATATCCATATTTGGCCAAGCGCTCCGCTCCATAATAAGTGTCCAAACCTCCAATGCAGGCGCTATCTAAAGCTGCTAAGTCAATATCGCCATCCGCTTGAATGACTCCATCTGGGAGGATTAATTTTTGGATTTTACCGATCATTAGACGGGTATCATTGGCCTTGATTAAATGTTCTTCTTGAAACAGGAGACCGATTTTGATCTTACTTTCTGCCACAAAGGGAACTGGAAAATCATCAATATAGCTTTCTGTCAAACCACAGGCTTGAAACTCAGAAACATCTTTGGCAAATTTGGCGGAAGTTTGATGGGCTTTTTGATGAATACTAGTCGTTACTTGATTAATCGTAAAGTATCCATTTTCTTTAATGTTTGAATAAGTATGCCGCTCCACGGTGACTGGTCGCAAAATGAATCCTAAAAGGGGAGGATTGGCACCGATATGTACCACAGAATTGAAGATGGCCAAATTGGCAATACCTTGCTCGCCCTTGCTCCCAATAAGGTTAGCACTTTTTAAGCCTGAAATCTTATTGAGTAAGGAGATTTTATAATATTTTTCGAGCCCTTCAAGATCCTCTAATTCGAATTTTGGCATTCTTATCTTTTTGCTTTGGAAAATAGAATAAACGCTATAGGGATATCCGATTCATCCCTTTTAAGTCTTTTCTAAGCCCAAAATTACTTCCTTAATCTTGGCTATCCTAGTTATTTTCAATTTCCTTTTTAAATTTTTTCCATTCTAATAAATACAAAAAAGCAGTAGATAGATAGGGACTCCATTCTTCCGCAATCTCGACCATCTGTGCCTTTAGTCTTGATTTAGGATTTAGCCCATAAAGGGAAGTCATGATTTGCTTGATGTGAAAATCATCGTATGAAAATATATTGGGACTTTGTAGGGTATAAATCAAGATCATATCAATGGTCCATTTGCCAATCCCCTTGATCTCCGATAGCTTTTGACGAAGCTCCGCTTCTTCGCATTTTTCCCAATTAGTCGCACCACTATTCCAAGATTCCAAAATATTTACCAGCGTTTCCTGTTTCTTCATAGACAGCTTGGTTTCCCTTAAAGCCTTTTCTTCAAAGATGGAAAAGTTGTCCGGGCTTAGTATTTCCAAATCTGCTTTATCCAATAGTTTTTGAAATGTTTTTTTGCTGCTTCTATAATGTATTTGTTGTTCTATAATACAACTCATCAGATCGTGGAAAATATTTTGGGTACTGGTTATTTGTGGGCTAGGGATAGAGCTGATGATTTCTGCAAGAGCCGCATCTTTTTTCTGTAAATACGATTTTCCTTTGCTTAAAATTTTAAAGACCTTCTTATTTTTCATCTTGTGAATTTTCTTAAACGATACTTTTAGTCACAGATCCCAATTCCACCAATTTCGTGGAAACGGTAAGTCCATTATCTTGTTTTTGGGAAGGACTTGTGATTCTCTGCAATAAAAACTTACAGGCGGTCCTTCCCATCTTACTACCAGAGTCTTTTATATGTGTCGTTTGTGGATGCGTCAGGTAGGGATAGTCTCCATCACTGATAGAAATGATAGAAATATCTTGAGGTACTTTTAGACCAAGGGTGCTAATATGGTAAAGGCTTTTAGCCAATAATTCGTCGGACATCGTAAAAACAGCACTTATTTGCTTGTTGTGATTCAAAATTGGCGGAAGGATATAATCTAGGTCTGTACTTTTTTCAACACAAATAATGTTTTCCTCCAATAATTGGATTCCATTGTTTTTCATCGCCTTTTTATATCCATGTATTCTTTCTTGAGTAATGGCAAAATTGGGATTCCCAAAGATGCCCAGAATATTTTTATGGCCTTTTTCAATCAAATAAGCAATTGCTTTCTGACTTGCTTTTTTACTATCAATGGTGACCGCAGGGAATTGTTCATTATTAAGTGCTTTATCGAGTAGAACGCATTTGATCTCCGCTTGAGTAAGGGATTTCAAATGACTAAGGTCATAGGTTTCCCTAGACAAAGAAATGAGCACTCCTTCTACTGCCCAACTTAGGCATTGTTTGACGATCTCTTTTTCCTTTTTATAACTATCGTTGGTTAGAAAGGTAATTAGAGAATAGTTGGAAGTGGCAATGGTCTTATTGATGCCCTTGATTAGATTGGGAGTGAAAAACATATTCACTTCTGGTAAAACCAAAGCAATCAATCCTGAGTGTTGTTTTCTGAATAACTGCGCATGCATATTGGGCGCATAATTAAATTCTTCGGCTAGCTTTCGAACTCTTATTTTCGTAGCATCACTAATATCAGGATGATCTGATAAGGCCCTTGAAACCGTCGAGGTAGAAAGGCTCAACATCTTCGCCAAATCCTTTATGGTCATTCTTTTCATTAGCCTAAAGTTAATAATTAAAAATTAGTTACCAACAGCAATCTATCCCGCAAACGGTTGCGGTAATTTCTTTTTTTTTAACAAAGAAAAATGTTTTAGAATTGTACAAATGTTTGAAACGAAATTTTATTACAAAAATCTAAAAGAATGAAAAAGCTTATACTTTGCTTTGTAGTTTTACTTGCCTTTTCTTTTATTTCTGTCAATGCTCAATCCACTAGCATTTCGGGGACGGTAATGGATGATGGGGGAGAAACTTTAATTGGAGCTACGGTTTCAGTCAAAGAAATGTCTGGAGTTGGAACGATTACCGACCTAGACGGAAAATACGAATTAAACGTCAAATCTGCCCCGCCGTTTACCATAGTAGTTTCCTACACGGGGTATTCTAATAGTGAAAAAATGATAGAAGGTTCCGGTCAAAATGATTTTACCCTCTCGATTGATGCATTGAGCTTAGATGAAATTGTGGTCACTGGGGTCGTAAACTCTAAGTCCAAACTAGAGTCAAGTGTATCTATTTCAACCTTGAAACCAGAAGCCATCCTTCAGTCTTCTCCACGGACTACCGCAGAAATTTTTCGGACCATTCCGGGCATCCGTTCGGAAGCTTCGGGTGGAGATGGAAATACTAATATTACCGTTCGCGGAGTGCCTATTTCTGCTGGTGGATCTAAGTATTTGCAATTACAAGAAGATGGATTGCCTGTGTTTCTATTTGGGGATATCGCTTTTGCAACCTCCGATATATTCCTACGTGCAGACCAAAGTATTGGTCGTCTAGAAGCAATCAGAGGAGGAGCGGCATCTACGCTAGCGAGTAATTCCCCCGCTGGAATTATTAACTTTATTAGCAAAACCGGAGGCCTTGAAGGTGGAAGTTTTGGAACTACTTTCGGTTTAGATTATAACTCTTTTCGATCTGATTTTGATTATGGGGCTCCGATTGGAAATGGTTTGAATTTTCACATTGGTGGATTTTTCCGTACCGGAGAAGGCCCAAGAACGACAGGATATACGGGCAATAATGGGGGGCAGATCAAAGCGAATTTGACCAAAAATTTTAAGAAAGGATACGCACGGGTCTACCTCAAACA
>CAYQRA010000018.1:0-9804 GCA_964419315.1 uncultured Saprospiraceae bacterium
AGTGGACAAAAAGACCCTTTTGCAACCAAGTAAGTAGTTTTTAAATAACTTCTCCCTTATAAGGTCCTTTTTAGAAGAAAAAATCAACTAAAATTCGTTATGGGCAAAAATCTATTCCCTACCTTTTTTCTGCTTATTTTTTGTTTTACCAATGCTGCTTTTGGTCAAAAAGACCTCCGCATTGGAGAGTGGAACATCTACCATCCTTTTCGCTACGGTAAGCACATTACACAAAGTGAAGAGAAGGTTTATTACACTTCACAATTTGCAGTTGTTGCCTTTGACAAAGAAGACCTTAGCGCCAAATTTATCACCAAACTAGATGGGCTCACCAATGCAAAAACAAACCTCCTAAAATATAGTCCGCTTAGCGGAGACCTGCTGGTCTCTTATTCCAACAGTGATTTTGATTTGATCAATGAAGGAAAAACAACCACCTATAGCAACTTAAGATTAGATGGCAATTTCTTTAACCGAACCATCAATGATATCGCCATCCTAAAAGATTCCATGGCCTATTTTTGTACTGCCTATGGCGTCGTCGAATTCAATTTACTCAGTGAGCGTTTTGGTTTTACTGCCAATCTTGGGATCAACGTTTTTAATATTTCTTATCAGGGTGAAAAGTTTTATGCCGCTACAGAAGAAGGCGTCTATGTTGCCAAAGACCTCCCGAATATCAACCTTAAGGACAATAGTAATTGGAAATTACTCGACCTCAATGATGGATTCCCTGGCCAGTACAAATCAGAAACCGTTGTCAATTACAAGGGCGAACTATTTATGGCCATTGACGAAACCCTATTTAAGTATAGCAATGGCAGTTTAGATTCTATTTATCATGATCCCGAATTTGTCATTTCTTACCTTACTGCCGAAGGAGATCATTTACTACTAGGCCTTTATTGTAGAGATAACTGTACCGGAAAAATGATAATGATAGATGCCGCAGGCAACATTAAACCAGGCCCAAACAATTGTATCAGTCGTCCCAGATATGGCATTGAGGATCAGAAAGGACAATTATGGTTTGCAGATGATTGGTGGTCTTATCGCATTTCCAAATCGGCCGAAGCCGATTGCCAAAGGGTTTTATTTAATGCGCCTTTTAATGCACAAACTAGTGAGATCAAAATTCACGATGGAGAAGTATGGGTCACTTCCGAAATCATCAGTACCAGTAGCTACGCATCGTTCAATCAAAACCACGGCTTCTACCATTTTAAAGACGGAGATTGGAATAATTTCAATGCTTGGACCAAACCAGAAATGGCTGCTAAAAATGGCGGTAAAAATTGTTATACCGTAGCGATCAATCCCGATAATGGAATGGTCTATGTCGGAACTCTTTCTAATGGCTTGATCGAATACAATCCAGAAACAGAAGAACTACAATATTACGACAATGCCAATCCAAAATCCCTATTACAAGTAGCCATTGGGGATGCCACTATCCGAGTTGGAGGCCTGGCCTTTGATGATGATGGCAATCTTTGGATCAGCAATAATGTCGCCGGAGATCCCATTGCAGTATTAAAACCTGATGGAGAGATGATCAATAATTTTAGCAATAAATTACCCTCTGGAGCACCTCTTCGAAAAATCGCCATTGATCAAAATGGTTACAAATGGTTTAGTGCAGACAAGCAAGGACTGGTCGTATACGATGATGCTGGAACGCTAGACAATCCCGCAGATGACCGCGTTCGAGAATTTAATACCTCTAATAGTCTTTTACCAGATGATAATGTACGTTGTATCGCAGTAGATTTAGATGGTGAAGTATGGGTCGGCACCAAAAAAGGAGTGGCTATTTTCGATTGTGGTTCAGTCTTTGAAGAAAATTGTCGCGGCTTCAAACAACAGGTAACTGTTGGTGGAATTCCAGCCTATCTTTTAGAATCAGAAGATGTCCTGTCAATGACCGTTGATGGCGCCAATCGAAAATGGTTTGGTACTGAGAATGGCATATTTGTGCAATCCCCAGATGGAAAAGAAGCGGTCGCTTACATTACGGATAAAAATAGCCCTTTACTCGACAATATCATTTACAGCATTGCGATTGATCCAAAAAGTGGAGAGGCTTTTATTGGTACAGGAAAAGGCTTGGTCTCTTTCCAAACGGAAGCCCTTGAGGGTTTTGAGTTCCACGATGAAAATAATGTCTATGCCTTTCCAAATCCTGTTCGACCAGAATATGAAGGCCCCATTGCGATTAAAGGATTGACTCGGGATGCGAATGTCAAGATTACGGATGTCAATGGGCAACTTATTTTTGAAACGACTGCACTAGGAGGACAAGCCATTTGGGATGGCCGGGACTATACTGGCCGAAAAGCAAGTTCTGGCGTCTATCTCGTTTTCAGTACCAGCAGCGATACCTTTGGAGATCCAGACGCTATTGTAACTAAAATTTTGTTGGTGAATTAGAAAGTTTTAAGACACCGAGTTATTGGCGTAGACTTTATTAGAAAGAATGTACTCGTAATAAGCTTCATACTGAGGAAGGATATTTTCAATATCAAATCGCTTTGCTTGCTGGAGGGCATTTTCTCGAAACTGTTGATGTAAGTCATCATTTTTTAAAAGTCGTATTGCATTAGCAGCCATCTCTTCTACATCGCCGAGGTCACTTAGGTAGCCCGTTTTTCCATCAATATTCACCTCCGGTAGTCCACCAACATTCGAAGAAATCACAGGCACCTCACAAGCCATTGCTTCTAATGCGGCCAATCCAAAGCTTTCACTGGCAGAAGGCATGATAAACAAATCAGCTAAGGCTAGTAACTCTTCTACAGCATCTTGTTTTCCTAGAAAACGAATTTCATTACACAGGCCAATTTCGCGGCAAAGCTGTTCTAAATTGTGCCGCTCGGGGCCATCCCCCACCAATAATAATTTAGACGGAACTTCTTCATAAACTTTTTGGAAAATACGAATCACATCGTCCACTCTTTTTACTTTTCGAAAATTGGAGGTGTGTACCAAAATCCGTTCCCCATCGGGGGCAATGGCTTTTTTAAAGTGGTCTTTATCGACTTTTTTAAATCGATCGAAGTCGATAAAATTATAGATTACTTTAATTTCTTCGTCAATTTTAAAAGTCTCATTCGTCTGCTTGGCCAAGCTTTGAGAAACCGCAGTAACTCCATCAGATTTATTAATTGAAAAAGCGACTACCGGCGCAAAAGCTTTATGACTTCCGACCAAAGTGATATCTGTCCCGTGCAGGGTGGTCACCACTGGCACATAACGTCCTTCCCCAAGTAGGATTTTTTTGGCCATATATGCAATTGCAGCATGTGGTATCGCATAATGTACATGGAGGATATCCAAATTTTCATATTTGACCACATCTACCAACTTACTGGCCAAAGCAGTATCATAAGGTGGATACTCAAACAAAGGGTAATCTGCTGAGCTAACTTCGTGGTAATAGATATTTTCCTGAAAGGAGGTCAATCTAGCAGGTTGTCGATAGGTTATGAAATGTACTTGATGACCTTTTCGGGCTAATCCGAGCCCCAACTCCGTTGCCACAACTCCACTTCCTCCATAGGTAGGATAGCATACAATACCAATTTTCATAAAAATTCTTCGTTTGAAGAACGAAATTGAAATTAGCCTTTCTACCCAAAGTCTTAAATTCAAAAACGTTCCAAGTGCTGTTTAATGATCTAAAATAATAGAACGCAACAAAGATACTTTAGGTTTTCGGCGGAAACTATTTTTGAGCCCCTCAAAATCTAGCTAAATGAGTATATCTCTTTTTTTGGAACATCAGAGACGTAAAATGGTTATTTTTGCTTACTTTTAGCGCCTAATTCCCCAAAAACAGCTTGTATTTCCCCTTTAAAAAGTTAAAATCACCGATTCATCTAGGCTATTTGGCAAGTAGCTAAACAATTTGGCGCACTTCCTGTTCCTTTATAACCTTTTCCTCTTTGACTCGGTTTATCAACAGTTTCCAAGAGCATTTTTAAATTTTTTGATTTTTTAACTCATTTATCAGCGGTGGCAATATATTCTATAAGCGATCTGGAGAAATTATGTGGTATCAAAGCACATACCATCAGGATATGGGAACAACGCTATAACATCGTGGTTCCTCGCAGAACCAATACGAATATCCGTTATTATGAGGATACGGACCTAAAGCGCTTACTCAATGTAGCTTTATTGAATAAAAATGGGATAAAGATTTCCAAGATCGCCAAAATGACAGAAGAGGAAATCGGTGCTAAGGTCGCAGATTTTTCTGAAGTAGATTTCAAGTACGATACTCAATTAGATGCTTTGACCATTTCTATGATTGAAATGGACGAATATAAATTTGATCGAATCATTTCTATCAATATTCGTCAGTTAGGTTTTGAGCGAACCATGTTGGATTTGGTTTATCCATTTCTCGAAAAATTGGGTGTTTTATGGATGACAGGGTCCATCAATCCGGTACAAGAACATTTTATCAGTAATCTTATCCGACAAAAACTGATTGTTGCCATTGATCAGATTCCTATTCCACGAGGTCCTTATCTCAAGAAATTCATCGTTTATCTGCCAGAAGGAGAATCTCAGGAATTGAGTCTTCTCTTTATGCAATATCTCTTAAAATCGCGAAATCATCAGGTCATATACCTCGGTCAGAATATCTCTTTATCCGACCTCAAAGATGTTTCTAAAATTCATAAACCAGATTATATCTTTACGATGATTACGGAAACGTTTACCCGTAAACCAGTACAAGATTATATTGATGCGCTCGGTGTCCAATCTGAAAATACGCACCTTTTGATGTCTGGTTACCAAATGATGGTGCAGGGAATCGAATCTGCCGAAAAACTATCTGTATTTCATAGTCTCGATGATACGCTATCTTTTTTAGAAGACCTTTAAAATCTTCTCTTCTTCCTGCTTCTACTTTTTAATTAATAATATACGGAACAACATTTAATCAACAGTACCATTTGGTACCGTTGAAATTGTGTAAATTTGCCTGATAAAATTACAATTCACCTAAAAATAAAATTCTCGATGAAAAACTTGTTCAAATTTTCTTTCCTCTTACTTGCTATTAGCATGCTATTTGTTGGCTGCAAAGGCAAAACTGCGGGAGAGACCGCCAAAACTGGAGCCGCTAGCGGAGCCGCTGCTGTCGCAACTGCTGCTGCTACCACTTACAACGTCAATACCGCTAGCAGCAAAGTATTTTGGGTAGGTAGTAAACCTACTGAAAATCATAATGGTACTATCGATGTCGCTGGAGGTCAGCTCTCTGTAACCGACGGAAAGTTGGTTAGTGGAAATTTCACCTTAAATATGAGTAGTATTACCGTTACCGATCTAGCCGCTGGAGAGGGTAAAGAAGATCTAGAAGGTCACCTCAAAGGATTAAGTGAAAAAAATGCGGATCATTTTTTCAATGTAACAAAATACCCTACTGCTGATTTCGTGATTACAAAAGTAGATGCTCTTCCAGCTGGAGGTGATGCTACGCATAACATCACTGGAGACCTTACCATCAAAAGCACCAAAAAAAGCATTACTTTCCCTGCTAATGTAAATATCGCAGAAGGTAAAATTTCTGCAATCACTCCTCCTTTCAAAATCAATCGTACCGAATGGGGCGTCAACTATGGGTCTAAATCTATCTTTGATGACCTTAAAGACAAATTCATTAATGATGATATTTCTTTGAATATTCAATTGGAAGCATCTAAGTAATTCACGAAATTATTTTTTGCTCAAAAGCGTTTCGGAGTTTTCTTCGAAACGCTTTTTCATTTTAGGAAAACTAATTTCAAACAAGGGTTTAAATACTTCTTCCTTTTTTTTACCTACCTTAATAGCATTGCCTACTGATTGATTTGATGCTCTGATCATCAGTCCAAATAATACCTAGTTACCAAGACAATGGATTTCAAAAGAATTATCGACTTACTTCCTTTCCAAGCTGCTCGCTATCCTCAGCAAGTGGCTTTGGCAGAACGAATCGATGGAAAGTGGCAAAACTATTCTACCCAAACCTGCCTTGAACTAATCGACCAATTGAGTACTGGTTTTCTTCAACTCCAACTCCAAGTAGGCGATGCCATTGGCATCATGGCAGCTGTAGGAAGTCCCGCTTGGAACCTAATTGATTTGGCCGCACAGCAAATTGGAGTAATCGTAGTCCCTATCCATGCCTCCATAAAAGCAACAGAACTTTCCTTTATCCTCAACCAAGCTTCGGTAAAATATTGCTTTGTCGCTACTCCCGACTTACACGAATTATTAGAAAGTGTTCGGCAAAGCACACCACAACTCATCGAAGTATATACCCTAAAAGAGCGTCCCGGTTTTCTCTATTGGAAAAAATTACTTCTCCAACCCGATGCCCTACAGCTAAAAATAATCCAAGAACGCAAAGCAGCAATCAAGGAGGAAGACCTCGCTACAATTATCTATACCTCGGGCACTACCGGTCAACCTAAAGGAGTGATGCTTAGCCACAAAAATATTGTCAGCAATATCAAATCGACCATGTCGCTATTGCCCATCAATTATGAGAAAAAAACGATTAGTTTCTTACCGATGAGTCACATCTTTGAGCGCATGGCGGTCTATGCGTATTGCGCTGCGGGAGTTTCTATTTATTATGCCAGAGGAGTCGATACCATATTAGAAGACATTCAGGAAGTCCGGCCCCATTATTTCACTTCCGTTCCTCGATTACTGGAGCGCATGTATGATAGTATTTTGGAACAGGCTAGTAGTCAAGGATTTTTAAAACGCAAAATTTTAACTTGGGCCATCGGCTTAGGAGAGCGTTTTAATAGATTGCATAAGATGAAAATTACTTATCAAATGCAGTTGGTTCTTGCCAAAATTTTAGTTTTCCGCCATTGGCGCAATGCTTTGGGAGGGAAGGTAGAGGGAGTGATTGTGGGTGCAGCTGCATTGCAGCCTAAACTGGGACAACTTTTTTCTGCTGCGGGCATTGACATCCGAGAAGGGTATGGTTTGACCGAAACCTCTCCTGCGATTTCTTTCAATCGCTTTGAACCTGGTGGGGTCCATTTTGGCACCGTAGGAATCCCTGTTCCGGGCGTTGAACTAAAAATCAAGGAAGCTAATGAAAATCAGGAAGGGGAAATCTGTGTACGCGGACCGAATGTAATGATGGGGTATTACCGCCAACCGGAATTGACCGCACAAGTGATTGACGAAGAAGGCTGGTTTCATACTGGAGATATTGGTAAAATTGTCTTTAAACGATTTTTGCAAATTACGGATCGGAAAAAAGACATTTTTAAAACGAGTAGTGGAAAATATGTTGCTCCCCAAAAGGTGGAACATTTACTCAAGTCCAGCCGCTATTTTAGTCAATGTATGGTCATTGGCTTTAATCGACCATATGTTACGGCTTTAATCATTCCCAACTTTGTTCACCTAGAGCGATGGTGTATTAATAATAAAGTACACTGGACTTCTCCACAATACATGGTACACAATACCAAAGTAGAGCAATTCCTTAAAAGTGTTGTTCAACAAATCAATGGACAATTAAATAAAGAAGCAAGAGTAAGGCGAATCCATCTACTCCATGAAGAATGGTCTGTTCCAACTGGAGAATATGCCCAAACGCTGAAATTGCGCCGAGATTTTATTTTGGAAAAATTCCACAAAGGCATTGAAGAAATGTATGGTCAAAAAGACGACCTGATCTCCTCCAAAGAACCAGGATGAGTTTTTAACAAAAACCTATTTCCTATCTATTGATTGAATGTCATCAAGAAGGAGGCTTGATAAAAAAGGGTATTTACATACTATTTTATGCTCGTTGATGCTACCTTTTTTCTTGGGAAAAGCTAAGGGCTATCTGGAAGGTAGCCCTTAACTCCTTTTACGAATGGTATTTTGGAATCTTTTCTCTTATTAAATATAGGAGCTACCTTCCAGATAGTTCCTACATTTATTTTATGGAAATTGATCTTTTCACTAAGTTGAGGACATTCATCTATTGATTAAGACCTTGAACAGATTCCTATCCGTCTCACGGAATTAAATTTCGACATTCCTTTTTCAATACCACAAAATATCGTTGCCAAGACTGGTATAGCAATTATTTTTTGTATATTTTGGGGATGAAATTAAAGACGGAAAGGCCTTGTGCCAAATGCGATAACATAAACAATCAATTTTCATGATACCTACCAAATTATTTGACTACATCTACTATCAAAAAGAAAACTTCCCACAAGAGAAAGCCTTCGGCTATAAAAAGAATGGAAAGTGGGTTTATTTTAGTACTGATGACATTATTGATCAAGCCAATAAAGTTAGCTGTGGTTTACTAAAACTTGGTTTGAAGCCAGGTGACAAAGTAGCGACCATCGTTTACAAGAATCGTCCAGAATGGACGATCATGGATATCGGAATGTTGCAAATAGGAGTTATTAACGTACCTGTTTATCCGACCATTAGTCCTAGTGAGTATGAATACATCTTTAACGATTCAGAAATAAAATATTGTGTGGTCGGGGAAGGAGATCTTTACGATAAAGTAACTACCGCTAAACCCAATATTCCTTCTTTACAAGAAATATTTTCTTTAGATGACCATCCGAAATGCAAATCGTGGAAAGCCCTATTTGCAGATGAAGGACTGGAGGAAGTTGAAAAAATAAAAGCCAGCATCAACCCTGATGAAATGGCTACGATCATTTATACTTCTGGTACTACCGGAAATCCAAAAGGAGTAATGCTGAGTCATACTAATATTGCCAGTAATGTAAATGGAGTAAAAGAATTGCTGCCAATCAAAGCAGGTGAAATCGCTTTAAGCTTCTTGCCGATCTGTCATATCTTTGAACGTACTGCGGCTTATTCTTATGCTTATAATGGCATCAACGTCATCTTTACAGGAACGGATAATCTAGGAGGAGAAACTGGAGACTTAGCAACACTAAAACCTCATTTTTTCACTACCGTTCCGCGACTATTAGAAAAGGTTTATGAAAAAATATACAATAAAGGAGTAGCACTTACGGGTGTAAAAAAATCTCTTTTCTTCTGGGCATTAGGCCTCACCGAGGATTACCAATTTGATCAAAAGAAAGGTGGCTTTGCTGGAATTAAAAACAGCATCGCAGATAAACTAATCTTTAGCAAATGGCGAGATGCTTTGGGTGGTAATGTCAAAGGTATCCTTACTGGAGCAGCGGCTTGTCCAGTAAAAATGGCACGAGTATTTTCCGCAGCAGGCATTCCAATTCGAGAAGGCTACGGACTCACCGAAACCTCCCCGGGCTTGACCATCAATCGTTTTGATACCAATGGTGCCATGTTGGGTACGGTCGGACCAATGCTCCCCGGAGTAGATTTATTGATCGACGATACGGAAGGGGATTATCGGGATGGAGAAGGAGAGATTTTAGCCAAGGGAAAAAACATCATGATGGGTTATTATAATAAGCCAGATAAAACGGCGGAAGTAACCAAAGAAATCGATGGAACCAAGTGGTTTAGAACCGGAGATATTGGCAAATTGGTCAGTGGCCCTGGTGGCTCGAAATTCCTTAAGATCACAGATCGTAAAAAAGAATTGCTCAAAACTTCTGGAGGTAAATATGTGGCTCCTGCTCCAATTGAAAATAAATTCAAAGAAGATTTCCTTATCGAACAGATGATGGTTGTTGGAGAAAAACGAAAATTTGTTTCTGCCCTAATCGTTCCTGCCAATGAAGCTTTGATGGCTTGGTGCAAGGAAGAATGTATCGAACACAATAGTGTACGAGATGCTATTCAAGATCCTAAAGTGAT
>CAYQRA010000018.1:9814-22058 GCA_964419315.1 uncultured Saprospiraceae bacterium
CGCCCATTATCAGGAAATCTGTAATAAGTTTAATCCTAATTTTAGCCATATCGAGCAAATCAAAAAATTTGTATTGATTGACGCTACTTGGGAACCGGTAAAAACAGATGGTACTGTTGGCGAACTCACGCCTACCATGAAATTGAAACGTCGAGTTATTCTTGAAAAATATGACAATGAAATAGAGTCTATTTATACCTAGAGAACGGCGTTCCTCTGAAAGATCTACTAGCAAAGATCGTATTGAAGTTCACTTTTTTTGCTATATTTACGATACAGAACAAAAAACAAACACCAAGCTTCCATCTCACTTCTGTGGATGGAAGCTTTTTTATCACGCTCCCCCGTAGTACATTGCTTTGTTTGGCTTCTGTTTCCTCCCACAAACCCTTGATGATTTTTTAACATATTTTGGTGTGATTTTTGCTGTATTCCAGTAGATAACCACTAAAAATACGTTTGGTACAAGCATTTGTACTTCGTGTTCACAAAAAGGAAATAACATAACCATGTACTTTGCCCCCCGGAACTGTTTAAAATATCTGGTGCTATTGGTCTTGGCGCTATCTCTACCTGCTTGTCAGCCTGATGATGGGGTAGGCATCAAACCTAGTGAGTTTACCAAAGCCCAACGAGAAGATCTAGGTGACCTCGTACAAGCCGCAATAAGCAATAATACCCGAGATTTTTCCATTCTACCCAATACTCCTCCTTTCGATATCGCTTATGAGCACATTAATAGGCTCTATAGTCAGGCTTATGATGCCCTACAAAAAGATAGTCATTCTCCTTCTTCTGATCGCTGGAACTCAGAACGCCCTTGGGAAACTCATATTCTCTTAGATGACCAAAAAAATGCTTTCATTCTCCCTGGTGGTCACCTTTACATCACTTCTGGATTGTTAAAATCATTGGAATCCGAACACGAGCTCTATTTCATCATGGCTTTTGAATTGAGTCTCATGAATGAAAAATATCTTTTCAATCGCCTACTCAATAATTTTAATACCACCATTCTCATCGATATGATTAGTGGAAGTCCTTCGCCAAATGGCGCCACGCCCAATAGCATCGCTCTTGCGCTTAGTGATTTTCAATATGACGAAGAAGACCTTTTGGAAACCGACGAAAAGACCATCGAATTGATTTGCGAAACATCCATTTGGGACCCAACGGGCTTGATCCCTATCTATGTATCTACCCTAGACGAACTTACCCCTTGGATTACTAATCGAGATTATCCGGGTCGCATTAGTCGGCTTGACCAACTCAAAAAACAAATGGGCTGTGGAGCTATTTTAGGGAATGGCACTTTCGAAGAAAAAGTGGTATCAAATATCCCCTAATTTATCGTAGTCAATCACGGGGCTTTTAGCATCCAACAAGTCTAGATTGAAAATCTTACTATGGCGCTCGTAAAGCGCTGGCTTTAGTGCTTTCATCTTTTCAGGAAAATAAAAGAAATGGTGAATCACTACTGCTCGAATATCAATGTCTGGCAATCCAATATGCTTCTTAATCGCCTCGCTTTTCATCGTACTGATGGCAGTCAAACCCTCCCAAGAAATCTCCTCCTCTTTAGCATAGTCTTTGTCTGGATAGCTGGCAATATAAGCTTGGGCATATTCGTGAAATCCAATATTGTATTCTTTAGCCTGCATCACTCCGCGCATAAAAGGATCTAATGCAAAAATCAAAACACCATCTTCTTCATACATCTCTGAAGTGTGGATGTGCTCTGGATATTGGGGCGAAGGAAACCGAGCGGGATAAATCACCAATCGTTCAAATTTGGGCAGTCGATAATCTGCCTGACCAAAGGTGAGTTGCACCACATTGGTCGCCAAAAAGTATTGGATTTCACTCGGTGGTTCTGAATCCTCTTTTACGCCTTTTGCGATAAAGGCATTGGCAATCACATACAATTCTACTCGATTTTGAAATCGCTTTTTATTCGTTGCTGATAAAGCGTGATAAAAGGGAATCGTTTGGTCAATGATCTTTTCCAATTGCGGATTCATCGGTGGAATGTGCTTTTGATACCACCACCAATCCAACTCTGGCTGAATAAAAAAGATCGCCGCCATCGCGAGGATCGGAGGAATAATGTACCAAGAATAGGAAGAACTAACCACCAAGGTCAGGTATAAGGCGATTGCCAAGAGCACAAAAAAAGGAAGGTATAAACGCTTAGAAAGCATGAGGACTTATTTATTAGAGTTTATTCACTCTGCAAGATAAGTAAGCGCTTGGAGAAAATACATTAAGGTGGTATACAATTGAGGATGGGAGAAGGTATCTCACTTAAAATCAGGTAGGAAAGGATAAAAAATTCCCGCAGACCATATTCAGTACATAGTGTACTAAGTAAAATCTGCGGGATCTATATTTTCTATAAAGAAGAAAAAATCTACTTCACAAAAAAGCGACGACTAACCAAAGTATTCCCTTGGCTATCGGTAATATTGAAAATATACATTCCAGTATTTAAGTCCGCAACAGAGATTGATCCTTGATTTACATCAGCAGTCAGGTCTCTATTTTCTGCGTGTCTAACTCGGCTATGAATATCCACGATTTGTATGCTATTATTGCGAGTCGATTCTTTCATTTTGGTTTCCCAATAGATTACTTGGTCAGCAACGGTTGGGTACAAATTGAGTTTATCTACTACAGAAAGGTCTTTTGTACTTAAGACATAGCCCAAGTTTTCCCAGTACATCACACTCTCTTCATTCGTTTCCGAATCCCAAGTAGTGGCAATAACGTCCAAGTCAGAATCCCCATCGATATCTACCAAAGCAGGTACAAGTAGGTATTTGTTTGCTGGAACGATTAGACCAAATGGGTTGAGTGCAACCTCCGCAAATGCAGGACTAGTCGCGGTCCCAGTATTTTCGTAGTAGTAAAAATTGGTATCGTCATAGCCATCGATATCATTTCTACCACCGACAAATAGATCAACATCACCATCCTTATCTATATCCTCAGCATCGATAACAATTCGATCTAGGTTATCATTTTTCAGACCAAAAGGATTGATCTCCACATCTTTATATGTAGGAAAGGTTCCCATGATTCCTAAGTTCTCTTGGTATCTAAATTGTTCTGCAGAAGCATCATCCACATAGTCATTCATTAGAACATCTTGGTCTCCATCGCCATCCAAATCCGCAAAGGTGATTTCAGAAATACCCATTGATGGCTGGAAATTGAAAGGATTTGTGGCAGGACTAAGGTTAAAGTTTGGCATTTCTGCAGTCCCTGTATTCTCCCAACCAAAAATTGGATCCGATAAGGTATCTCCGTAACTACCCATAAATAAATCCAAGTCGCCATCATTATCTACATCCGAAAGATCAATAGACGTTGGCAAAAAATTCATCCCTGGTAAGTTAAAAGGCTTATCCACGATGGTATCAAAAGAAGCAGCGGTCGCCGTTCCTATATTTTCTTGATAGCCAAAAACTCTATCACCATCTTCCCCATAATAGGAAAAGAAAGCATCTTGGTCGCCATCATTGTCGATGTCTGCAAAATGCAAAACAGGAGTCTCTTCATCTACAAGATTAAAAGGAACGACTACAGGTGATTTAAACGCTTGTGCTTGAGCAGCACTTGCTAATCCGATCAGTAAAGCAGCAGAGGCTAAAGTGCGACGCAAACGGCTAGAAGATAGCAGCGTTCTTGCCTCACGGTACAAACCAGCCAATCGGGTACGAAGTTCTAGTTATTTTTCTTTGTTCAATTGGAAGAAAGAACCATTTTTCACCATTTTTCCTAGCTTTTTCGATAAGGCTCGGAAGTGTTGGAGTTTGGTGGTGTTTAAGGGGTAAAATTTCATGTCATATAAAGTTTTAAAAATTAAAAAATGTTTTTTGGTGTTAGAGCTTACCCTAAAACGTTTTTAGGATAATCTTCATTTATGACATTGTTGTAGAGGCACTGCTTAAAACTAAACAGTGCTTTTTAAACAATCTCTCTATAAGCCCGCAACCTATCAGAATCACAAATTATTTCCAAAAATTGATTGCAAAATGTTCTGAATGGTAGGATATATGTTCTGAACGGTAAGGGGAAATTAATTTTCACCCGTTTTTTCATTTTCACCTGTAATACACGGCATTCTATTTTTTGCATTATGGTTCTCTGACAAATCCCGTGTGTGAGTCAACCAAAAAGAAGGATAAACGCTTCTTTCAGTCACTTTTTATTCTTCTTTTTGGTTGACCACGGGATTTGTCCAAGAACGTGCATTATTAATTCCACAATCAGATTGTTTTTTTTAATACAACAAAATACAGCCATGAAATTGAAATTTAAAAACTAGAAATGAATGGGAAGAAAGTAGTATTCCTTAGCTTTACGACATGGCTATTAATACCG
This sequence comes from uncultured Saprospiraceae bacterium, assembly GCA_964419315.1. Lineage (GTDB taxonomy): Bacteria > Bacteroidota > Bacteroidia > Chitinophagales > Saprospiraceae > CALLVY01. Next base: position 14,201 of record CAYQRA010000018.1, read on the forward strand.
ATTCTATCTACCGAGCCAATGGTAAATTATTACTCACCGCCGAGTACTTTGTACTGGATGGCGCCTTAGCGCTGGCTTTGCCCACCCGCCTAGGACAGCATTTGCACATCAAGGATCGGCCTCAAAAAGATGAAACGCTCGGGTGGACCAGTACAAAATCCGATGGCGAAAAATGGTTTGAAGCGCACATCGACCTCCGCAGCTTGAAGTGTAGCCAAAGTGATGATGCAGCCATTGCGGATCGTTTGGAAGAAATCTTTGCGGCCATTCGGCAAATTCAACCGGGCTTTTTCTCGCCCAACCGCCCCTTTGACATCGAGACCCAATTGGAATTTCCGCGAGATTGGGGCTTAGGTACCAGCTCTACCCTAATCGCTACCTTGGCGCAATGGGCAGGAATTGATCCTTATGATTTACTACAAAAAACATTTGGTGGATCTGGATATGACATTGCCTGTGCCAATGCTAAGGGACCTATTTTCTATCAACGTCAGGAACAGGGCATTCGAGTAAGCGATGCTCCTTTTTATCCTTCCTTTCACGATCAACTCTATTTTGTCTATCTAGGGAAAAAACAAAATAGCCGAGAAGGTATCGCCCATTATCGACAACGAAAAGAAAACAAACAGGATTTAATTGAAAAGGTTTCTGAGCTCAGTTTGTACCTTGCCAAAAGCACGGACTTTGATCATTTTTCCAACCTTCTTGCAGAACACGAAAATTTGGTGAGTGATTTTATCCAAATCCAAACGGTCAAAGAAAAACACTTTGCTGATTTTTGGGGAAGTGTAAAATCCTTGGGAGCTTGGGGGGGAGACTTTGTATTGCTGACCAGTAATCGCTCCGCAAAAGAAACCCAAGCTTATTGCAACGAAAAAGGTTTTGAGGTGTTCTTTGCTTATAAGGATTTGATTTTATAAAAACCAACTTTATGTGGTTGAAAGATCAAAGCCTCATTTGATTTTTCAACTTTACGAAATACTAATTATGCCTAAGAAGTGGTACGATAGCAAAGTGATAAAAATTCAAGATGAAACGCCTTTGACCAAACGTTTTTGGGTCGCTATCGAAGGAGAAGAAAGCTTTGATTTTAGAGCTGGACAGTTTATCACCATGGATCTTCCCATCAGTGATAAACGGCTCAAGCGTTGGCGGAGTTACTCCATTGCTAATGCTCCCGATGGGAGTTTGGTTTTGGAGTTTTGTATTGTGAAATTGGAAGGAGGGCTAGGAACCAAATATCTTTTCGAAGAAGTGAAAATTGGATCAACGATTCGCTTTAAAGGAGCCGATGGCGTTTTTTGTCTACCACAAGAAATCACCAAAGAAATGGTGATGATTTGTACCGGTACAGGAGTCGCGCCATTTCGAAGTATGCTTTTTGATTTGCAAAATAAAAAAATCGATCATCCGCCCATCCATCTTATTTTTGGGACTCGCAATACAGAAGGCATTCTTTACAGAAAAGAATTTGAACAACTCGCCAAAGACAATCCCAATTTCAAATATTCTATCGCACTTTCTCGGGAAGATGCACCGGATACTTATCGAGGTTATGTCCATCAAATTTATAAAAAAGATCATGGGGCAGTCAAGTCTGATATCAATTTCTACCTCTGTGGTTGGAAAAACATGATCGATGAAGCAGTGGATCAATTGATTCAAGAGATCGGCTATGACAAATCACAAGTTCATTATGAACTCTATGGTTAAAGGGTCGTCTTTCAGTCTGTGCGCAGCTCAAAACTGTAGTCCAGATGCTTCCTATTTCTAAACCTAGAAATCTAAACTAATAAAGTAGTATTAGGCAAGAAAATCCTTCTATTGGTCGGTTTTTGTGGAGAATGTAAAAGACAAATTTTATCTTCTCTTTCCATTTTGCTTTGACGTATTTTTAAAACTGTTAGGCAAAAGCATAAATAAGTGCTAGGACAAAACCAAGATCAACTATGTTTTCAAGTTCCCGATATGACATCATCGAAAAGTTTCTGACTGACCTCACTCGAGTCTTTGCGGAACTGGCAGGATACGATACCACTGAGTCTTTAGAAGAAATCCAAAGCTATTATCAAGGATGGCTAGGACTAGATCGACAATTTATTTTGGACCATAGTCCAGAAGGACTTTTAGATTTTTTATTGAAAAAACGAGACTTTTCCACAGATCACCTAGACTTATTGGCTCGTTTACTCGCCAAAGAAGCAGAAATATTAGTACAAGCACAACAATTCTCGCTTGCTAAAGACCAATTCCAAAAAGCTTTGATTATTTTTGGCTATGTGGAAGAACAATCACCTGTTTTTTCTCTAGCACGCCGAAATACAATAGAGGCTGTTAAGTGCTGTTTAAAAAAGGAAATTTTCTTTTGAGCCCGTCTGGTCTATCTGACGAGCTAGACAGGCCAGCCGAACAGGTTTTCCATTCTTAAAGAGAGGTCACTCCCTACGGTCGTTTTACGTAAATTAAGAATGAAAAACAAAAATTTATTTTTTCAACGTTAAGTTGTTCGATGGAATTAAGATTAATTTTGTTCCGTCACTTAGTAAATCCCAATTCGAAAAAATTTCTAACCAACAAGATATATGACCTACGATAATTTTACGATTAAATCACAAGAAGCTATTCTCAAGGCACAACAGCTTGCCGCTACTCTGGGCCAACAAACCGTCGATACGGTTCACCTCATCAAAGGTATTTTGGATACCGATGAAAATGTTCCCAAATTTTTATTCCAAAAAGTCGGGGTCAACATGATGGAATTGGAGCGTCGCTTGGCGGAAACGATAAAAACCTATCCCAAGATCACCGGTAATGAAAAACAATACCTCACACCGGAAGCCAATAAATCGCTAAGTCGAGCCAAAAAAATGCTCAAGCCTTTTGGCGATGAATTCATCTCCATCGAATTGATGATTCTGGGAATTATCCAAGGAAAAGATAAAGGAGGACTTTTACTCAAAGAAGTAGGTGCCTCCGAAAAAGCACTTAAAGCAGCGATCACTGAATTGCGCAAAGGCCGTAAAGTAACCGACCAAAGCAGTGACAATAATTATAATGCCCTTTCCAAATTTGCCATCAACCTTAATGAAAGAGCAGAATCTGGAAAACTAGATCCGATCATCGGCCGCGATGAAGAAATTCGTCGCTTATTACATATCCTATCTCGTCGAAAGAAAAATAATCCCATTATCATTGGGGAAGCAGGAGTTGGAAAAACGGCGATCGTGGAAGGTCTTGCTTGGAGAATTGTACAACAGGATGTTCCGGAAAGTCTGGCGAGCAAAAAAATATTCGTTCTCGATATTGCTTCGCTAGTAGCAGGAGCAAAATTTAAAGGTGAATTTGAAGAACGCTTAAAAAGTGTCATCAAAGAAGTCACGAGCTCCGATGGACAAGTCATTTTATTCATCGACGAAATCCATACTTTGATTGGTGCAGGAGGTGGCAGTGGTGCAATGGATGCGGCCAACATTCTCAAGCCAGCCTTGGCGCGCGGAGAACTGAGAACCATTGGAGCAACCACCCTTGATGAATACCAAAAATATTTTGAACAAGACAAAGCCCTTGTCCGCCGCTTCCAAACAGTCGTCATCGACGAACCTAGCGTAGAAGATACCATTTCTATTCTTCGAGGACTACAAGAACGCTATGAGGTTTATCATAAAATCGAAATACAGGATGAAGCATTAATTGCTGCTGCGGAGCTTTCTCACCGTTACATCTCTGATCGTTCTTTACCGGACAAAGCCATCGACCTGATTGATGAAGGGGCTGCCAAATTACGTTTAGAATTAGATTCTGTTCCTGACGAAGTAGATGAATTGGATCGAAAAGTGCGCAAGCTCGAAATCGAAAGAGCAGCGATCAAAAGGGAAAAAGACAAAAAGAAATTATCTGCGATCAACGAGCAAATCGCCAATGCCAAAGAAGATTTAGAGTCTGTTAAAGCTGCTTGGAAAAATGAGAAAGAAGTAGTGGATACCATTTCAAAAATCAAATCAGAAGTCGAGGCCTTGGAGCAACAAGCCAGTAAGGCGGAGAGAGATAGTGATTTTGAAGCGGTGGCTAAAATCCGCTATGGAGCCCTAAAAGAAAAAGAGGCCATGCTGAAAGCAGCCGAAGAAAAACTAGAACAACTACCAGAAGATAATCGTTTTACCAATGAACGAGTAACTGCCAATGACATCGCTGAAGTCGTCTCTCGCTGGACGGGGATTCCACTACAGAAAATGATGCAAAGTGAAAAAGATAAATTACTCAAACTAGAAGAACAAATTGGTCAAAGACTCATCGGGCAGCTAGAAGCAGTCACCGCAGTATCAGATGCGGTTCGACGAAGTCGAGCAGGGCTCCAAGATGCCAAAAAACCAATCGGCTCTTTTATCTTTGTCGGCCCAACGGGAGTTGGAAAAACGGAATTGGCGAAAGCATTGGCCGAAGTGCTCTTTGATGATGAAAAAGCCATCACTCGCATTGACATGAGTGAGTATCAGGAAAAACATTCGGTATCGCGCCTCGTTGGAGCTCCTCCGGGATATGTGGGTTATGATGAAGGGGGGCAATTGACGGAAGCGGTTCGCCGCAAACCTTACTCGATTGTTTTGCTCGATGAAATCGAAAAAGCGCATCCCGATACTTTCAACATTTTACTACAAGTACTAGACGATGGTCGATTGACGGACAATAAAGGTCGGGTGGCCAATTTTAAAAATACCATCATCATCATGACTTCCAACATGGGAGCAGAAAAGATTTTGGAAAACTTTGAGGACTTGGATGCCCTTGGGGAAGAGCACCGGGAAGACATCATTGAAACCACTAAAGACGATGTCTTTGAGGCGCTGAAAGAAAATCTACGCCCAGAATTTCTCAATCGAATTGATGAGCAAATTATGTTTTTGCCATTGAGCAAAGCAGAGATCAAACAGATTATGGGGCTCTTGCTTAAGAAGACTTATAAGATGCTTGAGAAGCAAGGCGTCACTTTAAAGATCAGCGAGAGAGCGCAAAATGTTTTGGTCGACTTAGGATATGATCCTCAATTTGGTGCTCGTCCGATGAAGCGGGTTTTACAAAAAGAGATTGTCAACGAATTGTCCAAAGTTGTTTTAGGCGGAGACTTTACCTTTGGCGATACCATCTATGCAGATGCTCCTAAAGGAGAAATTGTTTTCAGTAAAGAGCCTTATGAAGAATCGGCGGATGACCCAAAAGCGGAGGTCGTTATTCCGGAGAAAAAAGGTAGACGGAGACGGAGAAAGAAAAAGCCAGAGGTAGAGGATTTGGAAAAGGCGACTAAGGATGTAGAAGATGCGGTGAAGGAAGTTAAGAAAGAGAAAGAATAATTTTAATCCTAAATAATTGGAGCCTATACCGAAATTTCTTTTCGGTATAGGCTCTTTTTTTGCTCTTTAGTCTAGTACCGATACATTAAAAGAACCTCCAAAATAATAGCCTTCTGGACTATTGATTTTTAAAATAAGTTCTATGGATTCTTGTGGTTGTAAGGTAACCTTAGAACAGGTTGAACAATCAAAAAATTCAGCAGGCGACCATTGAATTTCTGTAGAAGGCAATCCTCCTAAACCACTCAAATCAATAACAAGTTCGCATCCCTGTTCCATTTTTAAATCTCCTAAACCCTGCACATCTAAAAGATAATCATTGGGGTCTTCGCGTTGTAATACTAAAGCAAATATGGGGGAGTCATAGGTATTGCAATATTTACAAGTTCCATTTTCGATTTCCGCTGCTGCCTCGTAGTTGATGGCAGATACATCTGTACAGCCTTCTTGCTCTTTTTGGCAGCTTGAAAAGAGTAGGCAAAAGAGGAATAAGAGTAGTGTATTTTTCATGGTTTTTTATTTAACGTCCAATAAATTTGAACAACTTTTATTAAATCATTCAAGAGCACACTTAGTGCTTAATTTTTTTCCAGCTTTGTATTGGAATTCCATCAGAGGTGAGGCTTAAAAAAAAGCCAAGCCCAGTATTTCACTAGACTTTGCCCTTTAGTTATAATCTAATGGCTAGATGCTTATCTCACAATCAGAAACTGCACTGGCTTCCCCCTTAGTAAAACTCACTTGTCTTTTCCAAAACTAAAGCCGAAACCAATATCAAAAACCGCATAATTATAAACTGGCTTAAAATCCTCAAAACGAGGATCAGGTTTGTTTAGACGGAATAAGTATCCTTGAAATTCAGCATTGGCCTTGATAAACCAACGAGGAAATATATGCCAATGCATAGCGGCACCGCCACGGTAACCGAGGTCTTTAATGTCATCACCACCAAAAATATCTTCGACAGAGAACCGTCTAATAAATCTACTCTCCCCCGAATAACGATACATTAGCCCTACACCAAAAACAAAAGATATTTTCGAGGACTGTCTTTTTCGATACACTCCTGAACATTCAAAACTATCTGCTTGCCTTAGACGCAGGCTACCATAGATGGGTGCGTAAGCATGTTCTTGCCAATAATTATTATATCCTCCCTGAATGCCCCAATGGTCGCCCTTAAGGTAACGCGTATAATGAACAGTGGGAGGAATTAAAAAGTATAGTCCATTTGTATTTTTAAAGATCAGACCTTCAACAGGAAAGTAAAAACTCCGATGGCCGATCTCCAACACATTCTTTGGCCCTTGAGCAAATACACTCAAGGGGAGTAATACTATTACTAATAAAAAAAATCGATTCATCTGGCTATTCTGTTTTAATGAATTTTAGGTTATGATATTCTCCATCGGCCTGAATGCGCACAAAATAAAGGCCGCTTTCAATGTTATCTAGGACTAAGGTGGTTTTATGCTCTTCAAGAATAGCTTTTTCTTGTACCAATTTACCAGAAAGGTCGATAATTTGCAAATGGCGACTCCCCTCAGGGTATTCTACTGTCAATAAATCGTGAGCGGGATTGGGGTATAGGAAAAATTGCTCTTGCTTATTCTCGACTCTTTTTGCCGAAGGACTATCTATTTTATTGCAAAAATTAACACCATGACAATCGTCTAATTGTACCGATAATGTTTTAGTCACTCCATTGGAACTAGTGGCACTGATGATCACTGTCGTAGGCAAAGGCGGTGGCGGTGGTGGGATATTGGTGACTACTAAGGTATTATTGCCAGGGCCTTGGGTATGAAAAGTCCACCCAGCATTAACAGACCAAGTATAACTAGTGCCTGTACTTCCCGTGGCTTTATATGTACCTCCTCCACCAGGAGCTGGACCACCCTCACAGATAAAAATATGGGTCGGGCCATGTAGCTCAAATTCACAAAGAGCCGAAGTTGCTCCTACGCCTACTGCTGCCCAAGCATTGGTGGTTTCTCTTACTTCACCCGAGCAATGTCTGTAGAGTATCTTTGCTGCTGCTATAGCCCCCGAACGAGCATCGGCATATTGAGAAGCACCTTGCATAAAATGAGTGAGGTTGTAAAAAGTAATATCGGCAGCTTTTTCTATACCTAAACCAAATACATCTACCCCATTTAGAAACCCACCCTCTGACAAAAGATAAAACCACTTGTTTTGAGGGCCACAGTTGGTATGTACTCCCCCTCGGTCGCAATTGGCATTGAATATCCAACCTGCACCTCGGTAGGTATCAGGTTCTGCCAAGTTGCTACATGCAGAAGTAAATATACGTGGGTTTTGAAGCGAACGCCTGAATCCAAATTGACTGCCCTGTACCCAATCTGGATTACCATCGTGATGGTATTCTGCCACCTCGCCAAAATATCGCAAAAAGATTCGTGCAAGGCACCAGATTCATTCTGCCTCCCCATGCCTGCGTGTTCACTAGCCAGTCCATGTGTCCACTCGTGGGCTACCACATCTAGTGCTCC
>CAYQRA010000019.1:0-21614 GCA_964419315.1 uncultured Saprospiraceae bacterium
ATGTCTTCTTATGCGCAGGGTTGGGAAGTTGCACTCGACGGAACCAATACCATTCATCATGGAGGTTTAAATCCTAATTTTACTTCCTTTATCGCCTTTCGACCCGATGAGAAAATCGGAGTAGTCCTGCTTGCAAATTCTAATAGTAATTACACTTTTGTGTTGGGAGAAAATCTCATGACGCTTTTAGGGGGAGAAGAAATTGAAAATACTTTCGCTCCTGGAGATAATAACGATAAAATGTTCACGGGCCTTTCTGCCGCTATGTTTTTCTATATTTTGGTGGTGCTGGTGATGTTGTTTCTATTTATAGTAGCTCTGTTTAAAAAAGAAAGAAAATACGAAGCTTTGACATGGGCAAAAGTGGGGCGATTTTTCAAATCTATTCTTTTTATAGTTCCCTTCCTTTTGGGCGTTTACATTTTACCCACAGCACTAGCAGGTTTTAGCTGGGAATCCATTTTAGTGTGGACACCTTTTAGTTTTGAGGTATTGATAAAGTTAATCTTAGGAGCGATTGCCATCAGTTATTTTTCTTGGTTTCTAAGTTTGGTTTTTCCCAACCCCAATGAATATAAAAGAAAAGCACCTTCCATTGTGTTGATGAGTATTCTCTCTGGTTTGTCTAATGTGATTTTGGTAATCATGGTTACCTCTGCAATCAATTCAACGATTGAATTGAAATACCTCCTCTTCTATTACACATTGGTTCTTTCTCTTTATTTATTAGGCCGAAAATATGTTCAGATTAGCCTCATTAAATTTACTCGTGGCTTAATCTATGATTTGAAAGTACAATTGATTCAAAAAATATTCTCAACGTCTTATCAAAAATTTGAAAAAATTGATCGAGGAAGAATATATACGGCACTAAACGATGATGTAAATGTCATCGGACAATCTACCAGTACGTTTGTTTCTCTAATTACCAATATTATCACAACAATTGGGGCTTTTGCCTATCTCGCTTCTATTGCTTTTTGGGCTGCCTGCTTGACCATTATACTTATCATTTCATTAGCAACAATCTACTATTTCGTAGGGGAAAGAGCCAATGTTTTTTTTGAAGAAGCTCGCGATGAATCCAATGTATATATGAGACTGCTTAATGGAATGGTCGATGGCTTTAAAGAGATTAGTTTGCACCGGAATAAAAAGATCGAATATAAAGATGATGTGGCGACTAGTGCAGATCGATTTAGAACCAAGATATCAACAGCTGATATTCGCTTTGTCAATGCATTTTTGGTTGGAGAATCTTTGTTGGTGGTATTATTGGGAATCGTTGCTTTTGGGATACAAGAATTATTTCCAGGAATAGAAGCTTATACGGTGATGAGTTTTGTAATAATTCTGTTGTACTTGATTGGCCCTATCAACGGAATCCTGGGAGCGGTTCCCGGCTTGCTTTATCTCAACGTTGCTTGGAATAGAATTCAAGAATTCCTAAAAGATATTCCCGCTAATCTAGATCTAGATCTGGTACCGGAACCCCGGGATGCAGTGGTCAAAAGTTTTGAAGTACAAAACGTCCAATTTACCTATGAGAAAGACGAGGATGATCGATCCTTTGGTATCGGCCCGATTAACCTAAAGGCAAAAGGTGGAGAACTGCTTTTTATCATTGGTGGAAATGGTAGTGGAAAAACAACGTTGGCTAAATTGCTTACAGGCCTATATCAGCCAGATCAAGGAGAACTACGAATCAATGGTAAGACGATGAAGGATTCAAGTTTGGGCGAATATTTTTCCACTGTTTTTAGTCCTTCTTACCTTTTCGAAAAACTGTATAATGTTGATGATAAAGCCAAGTCAGAAGAGATCGACAAATATTTAAAAGTGTTGCAGTTAAACGAAAAAGTGAGTATTGAAAATAATCGTTACAGTACCATTGATCTGTCTGGAGGACAAAGAAAAAGATTAGCCCTCTTACAATGCTACATGGAAGACTCTCCCATTTACCTATTTGACGAATGGGCTGCAGATCAAGATCCCGGTTATCGAAAATTCTTCTATCGAACACTGCTTCCGGAAATGAAAAAGCAAGGAAAAATTGTAATTGCCATCACGCATGACGACCATTATTTTGATGTGGCCGATCAGGTATTGGAAATGAAGAATGGAATACTTACTCCTTATTCCAAAGAAAACTCTCCCCTTACTTTGTCTGGACTCAAGAAAGTACTTTAAACAACTTCTCTATTATCACTTACATAATTATTATCAAACCTACATTAAAAATTGAGAACATGAATGAAACATTCACCACCAATGGAGGTAAGTTCTTTTTTCTTTTGATTCTTTTAGTCTTTATCGGTTGCTCTTCGGGAGAAAATTCTTCTGACGGTACCGCTTCGGCAAAAGAGAGTCATTTTACTTCCAATGAGAAAAAAATCAGCACCTTAGAATTCGACAATAAGATGAACCAAATGATGGAAGCTGAGGGGATTCCCGGCACTTCTATTGCGATCATCGAAAATGGCAAAATAGCTTATTCCAGCAACTATGGAATTAAAAATCTAAATACAGGAGAAGAAGTAGATGATGAAACCGTTTTCGAAGCTGCTTCTTTATCGAAGCCTTATTTCGTTTATGTCGTTTACAAATTGGTAGAGGAAGGACGATTGGATTTGGACAAGCCTATGTATCAATATTTAGAAAACCCATCACTCGAACATGACCCCCGTTATAAGGTAATTACTCCAAGGATGATTCTAGGCCATAATTCGGGTTTGGAAAATTGGGCAAATTATAACCATCCAGATGTTTTAGAAATTATCAGTGAGCCAGGATCAAAATTTGTTTATTCTGGGGAGGGGTATAATTATTTGTCAGAGGTAGTGGCTGGTATACTTGGTGAATCCTATGACGAATATATGGCTCGCTTGGTGATAGAACCTATGGGCTTGAGCCGAACCTTCACCAGATATAAAACAAGAGAACCGATTAATTATGCTGTTGGGCACAGCGGATTAGGAGGAATGGTGGAGAAGTGGAAAAATGACAAAGGAATTGCTTCCTCTGGTATTCATCATACCGCTAAAGATTACGGTACTTTTATCGCCAATCTATTCGACAGAAAACATTTGTCAAATGCCTCCGTTACGGACATGCTCAAACCAGTGACCGAAATGGAAGAATATCGATCGTGGGGTGGAGGGGTTGAAGTTCATTATTTTCCAGAAGATACTTTGATCGCACATGGAGGACATAATGAGGGCTCTACTTCTTTCTTATTTTATTCGGTAGTCAATCAAAGAGGTTTTGTTTTAGCGACCAACAGCGAAAGAGGCCTCGCTTTACTTAAGCCTATAAATGAGATGACTGCTGAACTGCCTATTGCTGATTTTTTCGATCAATTTTATATCGATCAATACCCAAGCGAGGTACCAAAAATCTTACAAATCTATAAAGAGAAAGGAGCTATTGCTCTGAAGGCAGCAATCGAAGAAAGAGGAGAAGGAGGTACGGAAATATTGGGAGAGACAGCATTAAACGAATTGGGCGAAATTCTTTCACATGAGAATTCTGAATTAGCCAGAATACCCTTAGAATATTGCCTACAAAAATATCCTAAATCCAGTTATGGTAAATTCGTTTTAGGAAATGTTTGTAATCTCCAAAAGGATTTTGAGACCTCTATACGACTCTTTACCGAAGCACAAAACGAGGAATACTTTTTCTCTCCCTTGGAAATGGCAATAGTGATGGCTAAGGAAGGCTTAGCAAATGCTCAGCAAACTGAAAAAATTACGGTTCCTGTAATTTCTGATAAGTTTAAATTAGAAGGCGAATTGTATAGCGAAATGAAAGGAATCATTAGCCTTTTTCTTACTGAAGACGAAAGCGCAGGTAGGACCGCCAGCTACCTCAATGGAGGCAACTGGATCGACTACAAAATAAATATTTCCAATGCGGGAAAATATTCCTTAAAGTTTCATACTGCTTCTGATAATTGGGAGGATGCCAAAATTCGAATATTATCTGGAGAAACCCTGGTCGGAGAATTAGAAATCCCAGTGACGAAAGGATGGGGAGTACAGCTGAGTACCGCTTGCGAAGTCACTTTACCTAAGGGAGAACAGACTTTGCGAATTGAAATCGTCAAAGGTTATTTTGATTTAGATTGGATTGGTTTTTCCAGAGCGAAAGATGCCTAGTACACAGTATATTTAGCACACTTTTATTCTAACCTTATAATGAAAGTAAATTATAAAATTCCCTAAACTTAAATTTATGAAAAAAGATACAATGGCTGCTATTGACGGCCACCTTGAGGATGAAGTTACTTTGCCGTTAATTGTAGATGTGGGAGAAAAAAACGGCTCCCAGTTTATAGATTATTTTCGGGCCAATGAAAAAGAAATCGAGGAATGGAGATTGATACATGGAGCCGTTAAATTTAAAGGCGTATTGATAGATACGATCGACGATTTTCAAAGCATCGTCAATGGCATATCTGATAAGTTTTTAAATTACATAGATGGCAATTCTCCCCGCACCAAACTAACGGGCAACGTCTATACTTCTACGGAGTACGATCAAAGCCAAAAAATCACCATGCACAACGAGTTGTCTTATTCTGCCAAATGGCCCAATAAGATTTATTTTTCCTGCATCGAACCCGCTGAAACAGGAGGAGAAACTTTTTTGGCAGATAGTCGAAAAATTTTACAAGCCATGAATCCTGCTATTGTAGAGGAGGTAGAAAAAAAAGGCATCAACTATATCAGAAACCTACATGGAGGACAAGGCATGGGGCCTTCTTGGCAGGATACTTTTGAAACCGATGACAAAAACCAACTGGAAGCTTATTGTAAATCGTATAATATCGACTTTGCTTGGAAAGAAAATGGCGCTCTGAAATTGATACAATCAAGTAAGGGGATTATCAAACACGATATCACGGGAGAAAAACTTTGGTTTAACCAAATTGATCAATTCCACCCGTCGCATCTGGGAGATGAATTGTATGATATTATGCAAACGCTTTACGATTCTGTTTCCGATTTTCCAATGTATGTGGAATTTGGCGATCACACGTCAATCGGTGAAGAGATGGTTCAGGAAATTTTAGCGACTAATAATAAGCTGACCGTGGCTCCAACATGGGAGAAAAATGAATTCCTTCTGGTTGATAATGTGCTGGTTTGCCACGGAAGAAATTCCTATACCGGTAGCCGAAGCGTATTAGTAGCCATGTCGAAATAAATAGGAACTTACCAATGGAACAGATGATCGGTATTGTAGGGGGCATGGGGCCTAAAGCAGGGATTGCTTTGATGAATACGATAACAGAGCAAACCAATGCGACCTGTGATCAAGATCACCTCCCCGTGATACTGATGTCTTATCCTCGAGTTCCCGATCGCACCTTTTTTCTAGACAATAAGTCTACCGTTAACCCAGGCTATCAAATCGCTAAAAGCATTCTCCAATTGGAAAAAGCAGGCGCTACTATTATTGGAATTGCTTGTAATACTTCGCATTGTCCAACTATTTTTGATTTGATACAAAAGGAATTGTTGGAGCAAAAAAGTAAGGTGCGATTGCTTCATATGCCGATGGAGACTTGCCAATATTTAAAGCGAAATCATCCTAAGGTGAATAAGGTCGGATTCCTGTCCACCAATGGCACTTATCGTTCTCAATTGTATGAAAAATTACTGCAACAATTGGGCTTCAAAGTGATCCTTCCCGACTTTGATTTTCAGAATGAAATCATTCATAATATGGTTTATGATCCCCACTTTGGAATCAAAGCCCACTCGGTAAATATCACCACAGAAGTAATCGCACTCAAGGCCAAAGCTTTACAGTTTTTTCGAGATGCAGAAGCAGATGCGATCATTTTGGCGTGTACAGAATTTTCCTTGGTATTTCCTGAAGAGCAACTTGATGACCTGTTGATTATCGACTCTTCCAAAAGCCTAGCTCTTAGCTTAATTAATGCCCTAAAATAACTTCAATAGACTTTCCTTGTTTGGGAAAAATCCATCTGAATATTAAATATTTATACATTTATGGATCACAAAATTAAACTTTTCTGCTTTCCGTATGCAGGAGGTTCTTCGGCCATCTTTAATAATTGGAAAGAGCATCTGAGTGACTTTGTAGAACTGCGAGCAATAGAGCTAGCGGGCAGAGGTCGCCGGATTGGCGAGCCCATGTATCAGACTACTGAAGAGGGCATCGCTGATGTTTTTGAGGTCATTAAGCCGGAGATTTCTCAAGGACCTTATGCTTTTTTTGGACACAGCATGGGAGCCATGATAGCTTATGAACTGGCTCGTGAAATTCAATTGCAAGGATTGGAAGAACCAGAGCATTTGTTTTTCTCGGGTAGGGGAGCACCTCACCTGAAAGTACAGGAAGAAAAGAGATATCACCTTTTAAATGACGAAGATTTTAAACTCAAAGTCCTCGAATTAGGAGGAACGTCACCAGAGGTGTTTGAGCATGCCGAGTTGTTGGAACTTTTCCTTCCCTTACTTAGAAATGATTTTAGGCTGGCTTGTACCAATTTTAGTGAAAGAGAAATAAGTAGCTTCTCGTCAGATATCTCTGTCTTTTTGGGCAAAAAGGAAGAGGTGACTGCACAGGCGGCTGATGGATGGAAAACTCATACCAAAGGCATATGTAGTCTTTATTATTTCAATGGTGGTCATTTCTTTATCAATAAAGAGACCGCTAGAATAGTAGAAAAAATAAACGGCGTGTTATTGAAAAAACGGCATTCTTTCCATTAAGAATTGCCCCTTGTTCATTCTATATCCTATTTAAGTGAAAAAATTCTAAAATTTTAAAATATGCAAAATTTAAATAAAAAAACAGAGAAGAAAATTGCAATTGTTGGCGCTGGATTAACTGGTTCCTTATTGGCTTTATTTTTAGGTCAACAAGGAATTAAGGTGAGTGTCTATGATAAAAGAGGAGATGTACGAAAACTCCAATCTAGTAAGAAGAGGTCTCTTGGAATGTCTTTGTCTACCAGAGGTCGTTTGGCGCTTAAAAACGCAAAAATTTTGGAAGAATTAGAGCCGACGACAGTTGCGAAATACGGTCGGGCAACGCACAGCCTCAACGGAGATGTCAAGTTTCAATTGTATGGTGATGGAACTCAATATTTGAGTACTGTAAATCGGAAGATCGTCAATGATCTGCTCGTCAATGGAGCTATAGAAACGGGGATGGTTGATTTTTGTTTTCATCATAAATTAGAAAGCATTGATCTGGAGAATAAAAAAATCGGTTTTGTAGTACCAGAAACGGAGGATATTAAAACAGTAGAATACGATTATGTATTTGGAGCAGATGGAGCGAATTCTAATTTGGCAAAGCTCTTAAAAGAAAAGAAAATTTTAAACAGAGAGCAGAGAATCGTCAACCACAATTTTAAGGAAATGTCTATTCCTGAAACAGCGGATGGAGAATTTGCCTTTGATTCAAAATATGTACACATCTGGAGTTCTGATGATGTTGTCTTTGTAGCTCTTCCAAATATAGATAAGACTTTTGTGTCTACCATGTTTATTAAAAACAATGAGGGGTCTCACTTGGTGAACCTCAAGGAGCGCGATGAGGTGGAAAACTATTTTAGTACTTATTTTCCCCACCTCTACAAAAACTCTCCTGAGATGGTCAATGATTATATGAATAATCCAATATGTAGTATTTCTGAGGTTAAATGTTCTCATTGGAATTATAAAAATGAAGTACTTTTAATTGGTGATTCTGCCCATGCTTTTGCTCCTTTTTACGCGATGGGTATGAATACTTGTTTTGAGGATTGCCAAATTTTCTCCAATGCTTTAAAAGCGAATGAATTTGATATTGGAAAAGCTATCCTTGAGTTTTCTCAAAAGAGGAAGGTCGATGTCGATGCCATGAAGTTTTTGACCAATCGTCATTATCATAATCTCCAACACAGTAAGGATACTTCTTTTGATATCAAATGGAAACTAGAAAGGAAACTGTGGAGCCTCTATCCAGATTTACTGATTCCAGAATATTATGAAGTAGCCTTTTCCCATACACCTTTCTCTGAAGTATTAGCTACCTCCCAAAAGAACCAAGAAATTATAGAAGAAGTATATTATTTATATCTTGCGTTGCTAAATGAAAATAGTGAATTGGATATTAAGAGCTTCGCAGGAATGAAGGAAGTTAGAGAAATTATTGTTATGGAGACATCAAGCTATAATAATTAGTTTTTTTTAAAATAAAACCTATAATATGATACAAGTAAAGGGGAGTATGCTCGAGAAAAAAGAGGAAAAACGGAGAAAGAAAAGATCTAAGGGCGTAGTAGAAAAAGAATACAAATTTGCAGGATATCTTTTGATTCCATTAGTGCTGATCGTTTTTTTTGCGTTTTATAAGACCTATTTTGTCGATCCTCCGGGGTTTAAAGAATCGGTGCATTTATTGGTTCATGCTCATACTTTAATTTTATCGCTCTGGGTATTGATGTTGATCGCTCAACCTTTACTGGTTCTTTATAAAAAGAATAAGATTCACCGCCTGTTAGGTAAAGTTTCCTATGTACTGGTTCCACTAGTTATCGTCACGAGTATTGGGATGATGTTTGATGTTTTTTATCGAGCGCAACTGGATAATATACCGCTGATAGATAATTATAGAAATCTACTTTTCCCTTTTGCAAGTAATACCATGATGATCCTATTTTTTATCCTTGCGATTATTAATGCAAAGAGAAAAAATATTCCTAATCATACTCGATATATGATTGGGATGGCTATCATCATATTAGATCCCACGATCTCTCGTATCGCGATTTTTTGGTACGATATCCCTTATCCAGAGGTAATGTCGGTAACTTATTTTTTCATTGATACACTGCTGTTATGCTTAATAGCCTATGACGTTTGGAATAAATTAGATTACAAACCTTATTTAGTAGTCACTAGCTGTTTTTTGTTTTTTCAAATGTTATTTTACGGGTCTTTTTATCTTTAATAATGATGTAAAGAGTTAGGTGTAAAATACTTGTGCCAAGCTTGCTGGGGTAAGCGGGTAAATATTGAAGTTGTTTTAAAATAGGTAGATGACTGGCAACTAATCTCTACCCTCATTTTAAAATAACTTCATTATAAGTTATTCTTTACACGATGCTAATCATAGGATGTGCATGAGCAATAAATCAGCGTACTTTTATTATTTTTCATTATTTCTGTTTCTTATTCTTTTGACCAACTGTCAGAAAAATAAAGAAGTTAGCAGTAGTGAAATCTTATGGGATACTTGGGGAATTCCTCACATCTATGCTTTGGATAATTACGAATTATACAAGATGGCAGGGTGGTCGCAAATGCATAATCATGGCAATTTGATCTTGCGATTATACGGAGAGTCTAGAGGTAAATCGGCCGAATACTGGGGTACTGATTTTAGCAGAGATGAACGTTTGCATCAACTAGGTTTAATTGCGGGAAGCAAAGCTTTGTATCCAAAACTTTCGGTAGAAGAAAAAGAAATACTCCAAGCTTTTACGGATGGAATCAATGCTTATGCGACAAAACACCCTTTGGAGGTGGAAGCGAAATTCAAAGTAGTATTGCCCGTTTTGCCAGAGGATGTATTGCTACACGCATCCAGGGTTTTTTATTATGAATTTCTGGTACACAGGGCTCTGAAAAAGGAAAAACAATTTACTGTAGGTTCCAATGCCTGGGCAGTCTCGGGGAATAAGACCCAGAGTGGAAACACAATGCTGCTTGCTAATCCTCATCTTCCTTGGTATGATTTCTGGCTTTTTTTTGAATGCCAATACATCACTCCTCAGAATAATCTCTACGGAGTAACTTTGGTAGGTTTGCCAAATATTGGCATTGGATTTAATCAGTCGCTCGGTTGGACCCATACGGTCAATACCATCGACAATGTAGATTTTTACGAACTGGACATACGTAATGGACAGTATAAATTGGATGGTCAATATCATGATTTTCAAATTGATACCATTGCTCTGAAAGTAAAAACGGAGAAAGGCTTAATCCCTAAAAATATAATTCGAAAAAAATCCATTCATGGTACGGTGATTTCAGAAAAAGATGGCAAAACGATTGCTTTGCGATCTGCCAATATGGACCAACCGCTCAACGTCATAAGGCAATGGAATGAAATGGGGAAAGCCAAATCCTTGAGCGAATTTGAGGCAGCGATAAAAATAAATACCTTACCACTTTACAATATTATTTATGCAGATGTTGCTGGAAATATCTTGTACCAGATGGGAGGACAAATTCCGAAAAAAAATGGTGATTGGAACAAATGGCAAGGCTTGGTTTCCGGAAATTCAAAGGAAGATATTTGGACGGATTATTACGAATGCGAAAATCTGCCTCATACTTTAAATCCTCCTACGGGTTGGCTGCAAAATTGCAACGATTCGCCTTATACCAATACCTTACCTACTCAAATAAATCCTTCTGATTTTTCCTCTCATATTTCTCCCAATCGAATGTCTTTTCGAGCCCAACGTTCGGTCAATTTGATAAACGAATCTACTCCAATTGATCTCGAGCAATTTATTGCTTTGAAGCACAACACCCAATCTGAATTGGCATTGCGGTTAAAAGATGATATTGAAAAATTAAAAGCGCATACAAAGGACAGTTTGACCCTCCAAGCTATTGAGGTGCTACACAAATGGGATGCTTCTTTTGAAGAAAAAAGTCAGGGAGCGGTGTTGTTTACCAATTTTGTTAATCAACTGGGTGGCAAAGCATTGGATAAAATTTTCGAGGAAGAATGGTCTTTTCAAAAACCTGTAGAAACACCTGACGGATTTAAAAATACGGAGTATGTTTTGCTTGCGTTAAAGGAAGCAGCCGAACAACAAATGAAATATTTTGGAAGTCTGGAAGTTGATTATGGCAAAGTATTTCGAGTGAAAGTCGGTGCTAATGAATATCCAGCCAATGGAGGCTTTGGGCATTTGGGCTTGTTCCGAACGGTGTCTTTTAAACCGAAGAAAGATGGAAAGTATTATGCTTTTCACGGAGATGGATTTGTGTCTGCAACAGAATTTGGGCAAACCATAAAATCCAAAGCAATATTGACTTATGGCAATGCCAGCCAAGCTAATAATAGTCACATAGGGGATCAGTTGGAACTCTTTTATCAAAAGAAATTAAGACCGGTGTGGTTAAAACGTGAAGAACAGCAATCCAATCAAGAATTACGAGAAAGTATCGACGATATGGCTGGAGAATAGAAACTAAAACTCCAATGTAAAACAGGTTCTTTCTCCTAGTTGAGATTGTACTGTTAGTGTACCATTATGCAAGTGCATGATTTGATTAGAAAGACTAAGGCCAATACCAGAGCCTTCTTTTTTAGTAGAATAAAATGGAATTAATATCTTGTCAATCGCCTCGGGAACGATACCCGTTCCATTGTCTATCACCTGAATATTAATCCGACCTTTAGCAGAACGACTTCCCAAAAGTTGAATAGTCGCTGTAGTAATAGAGGCTGTCGCCTCAATAGCATTTTTGATCAGATTTATTAATACCATTTCGAGTAAATAATGATCTCCTTTTATAATCAATCCTTCTGTCTCAACGCCGTAATTAAAATCAATATTGGATTTTTTAAATTCAACTTTCATCAGTTGAAAAATATGTTCAAATAGATCTGTTAAATCAATTTTGGCAAATTTAGGTTTTGGAATATTGGTATAATCACGATAGGCATCAATAAAATTAATTAGTCCATTGGTTCGATTATAAACGGTAAGTAAACCTTCCTGTAAGTCTTCCACACTTTCTTTATCTAAGCTAAAATGATCTTCAGTCGCGATTAAATCTTCTTCGAGTATGAGTTGCATGGTGGCATTGATCGACGCGATGGGGGTGATGCTGTTCATTATTTCATGACGTAAAATGGCAGCCAGCTTTTGCCAAGATTCCAATTCCTTCTGTTGTAATTCGAAATAAATGTTTTGTAAAACCAGAATTTTTAATTGCTTATTTTT
This sequence comes from uncultured Saprospiraceae bacterium, assembly GCA_964419315.1. Classification (GTDB taxonomy): domain Bacteria; phylum Bacteroidota; class Bacteroidia; order Chitinophagales; family Saprospiraceae; genus CALLVY01. The sequence goes on from CAYQRA010000019.1 coordinate 12,002, forward strand.
TATTCTTATGGAAGTGGCGTATAAGGCAATTTGTACATTGGGTCGTATTTCCAGAAGAGTACTTTTTCCAGGTGATACATCGACTATTTTTTCATAAAGTACCTGATGCGTTTTTGCAATTTCTTTGATGTTTTTGATTTGAGGAATACCTGTAAGTTTTTTGGCATTATCATTAATTAATTCAATCTCTCCTTTGGTATTAAAAGTAATTAATCCAGTATTTACATGCTTAACGATGGTATTCAAATATTGCAGATGCTCCTGTTTTTCTGATCGTTCTTTGTGAAAAGCTTCCAGTACATTGTTGAAGGCATCATTGAGTTCTTTAAAACTTTCTCCCTGTTGATTATCTGAATGGAATTTTAGCGTGAAATCAGAATATTGAATAGATTCCAGAAAACGAGTTAGCTTTTTATTGGTTTTAGAAACAAAGCGAAAGAGTTCATAGATTTGATAACTGAGGAGTAAAAAAAGAAGAAAGGCAATAGAGTAGGAGGCGATAGTAGTTGGGTAGAGCAATAGAATAGAGATCAGCCCGGTGAGGACGATGCCTAGAAAACTAATGCGCAGTAGGACGTTGAGGTGGAAACGATTAAATTCCATGCTTTTTTATTCTTCGGTACAGGGAAGTACGGGTGAGTCCAAGCTCCTGCGCAGTTTGGGTAATATTGCCATCATATTTTAGCAGGGCTTTTCTAATTAATATCTTTTCGATCTCCTCCAGTTTCATATTGGTAAGGCTCTCTTGATCATCATTAATAGTCGTATTTTCTTTGGATTGATTAAAATCGAAATCTTCTTTTTGTAGAATGGACGTGTTGCTGATAATTACTGCTCTTTCAATCGCATGTTGTAATTCTCGAACATTTCCCGGCCAGTCATATTTCTGCATTTCAAAAATGGCAATCGGGCTGATCGCCCTAATATCTTGTTTGTATTTTTTACGATATAATTTTAAAAAATAATTGGCTAATAGTGGAATATCATCAAGGCGTTCTCTAAGAGCAGGAACCTTGATCTCTATGGTATTAATTCGATAGAGAAGGTCTTGTCGGAATTGATTTTGTTTGACCATTTCATAGAGCTTGGTATTGGTTGCGCATACCAAACGAATATCTACATTGATCTGGGTATTAGAACCGACTCGGTTTATTTTCCTGCTTTGCAGAGCAGTCAATAATTTAGCTTGCAAAGGCAGAGAAAGATTGCCGATCTCGTCTAGAAATAAAGTACCTTTAGACGCTATTTCAAACCGCCCCGGCCGATCTTCACGGGCATCGGTAAAAGCACCTTTCTTATGCCCGAACAACTCACTTTCAAATAAAGTCTCAGAGATAGAACCCAGATCTACATTGACAAAAGACTCTCGGTTTCTCGTGGAATGTAGATGAATAGCTTTGGCAATCAACTCTTTCCCTGTACCACTTTCTCCGAGGATCAATATATTAGCATCCGTTTCGGCAACGCGGTCAATCAGCGTAAATATTTTAAGCATCGGCTGACTCGTTCCAATGATCTCTTGGTATTTTTTTCCCAGCTGGTCATTGTGTTCTTGCTGTTTTAATCTTAAGTTTTGAATTTCCAATTTACTCTCTCGTAAGTGTAAAGAAGAATACAGCGTCGCCAGTAAATCATCATTCTTCCATGGCTTCAATACAAAATTACTTGCCCCTGCTTTAATCGCTTTAACGGCCATTTGAATATCTCCATAAGCCGTCATTAAAACGACTACCACCGTAGGATCTGCACTTAATATTTTTTCTAACCAAATAAAGCCTTCTTTACCGCTGTTGACATCTTGCGTGAAATTCATATCTAACAAAATTAGATCATAGTTTTCCTGCTGTAAAAGTTTGGAAATGGTCTCCGGACTTTCACTGATATCTACTTGAAGGAAATGGCGCTTTAGAAAAAGTCGAGCCGCTTTTAATACGTCTTTATTGTCGTCTACTATTAAAATTTTTCTGGTCTTATCCTTAGTATTCTTCATTAAAATTAATTGAATTATTTGGTTTCTGACAAACCCTGTGATTGTTTTTTGGGGGACCGCACACGGCACACTGATTCCACAAATATCAAGCATTTTTTCCGCTTAAGCATCTTCCTCGGGATTTGTTAATGACCCAATTATTTAAAGATAAACTAAAAAAAACAATATGTACGATATCGTACACTAATGTACGGAAACGGGCAAAAAAAGCTCAAAAAAAGACGTAATTTAATTGTTTTTAGCTAAAAAACCCCTTGGCATATAACTTGCCTTTTACTATGATATTAACTAAACAACATAACCGTGGATAAGAAAATAACCAAAAAAAAATGGCCTGTTCAAAGAATATTAGGCATACTTGCACTAGTCTTGATATTAGGAGGAGTATTTGCCCAATTGGGCTTTGCTGATCGTAGCTCAAAATTAAATATAGACCCCGAACGGCTTAGCTTTTCGGATGTCCAAGAGGGCGTTTTTCAGGAGTACATTGCCGAAACGGGCGAAATCGTACCCAACCAGATTTATTTCCTCGATGCAGTAGAAGGAGGGAATATCGTTAAAGTGATCGAAAAGAGTGGTGCTATTGTACAAAAAGGGGACCCCATTATCCAACTAGAAAATGGGAATCTTCGATTGAATGTATTGACTCAGGAAAATTCCTTGAATGAACAACTCAACCGAGTAAGAACAACAAGGCTATCACTAGATCAGAATTTTTTAAATCATAAAAAAGAACTAGCTCTCATCGAATACCAATTGGAAATGCTAGCACCCAAATTCATGCGCGATAGCGCACTATATGCGAATAAAATTATTTCCCTAGAAGAATTCCAAAATACCAAGGCGGAATACAGTTACAACCGCAAGAGATTGGCATTTACTAAAGAATCTTTTGAAACCGATTCGGCCTCTCGAGAAATTCAACTCAAGCAATTGAACGCATCGGAAGCTAGTATGCTGGAAAATCTGACCGGTGTAAAGAAAATCCTAAACAACTTGATTATTAAGGCTCCGATAACTGGACAATTATCTACGGATCAATTGCAGGAGGGACAAAACATCAACCAAGGCGAACGCTTGGGACAGATAGATATTTTAGGCAGTTATAAAGTTCGGGTGCCTATTGATGAGTTGTACTTGTCGAGAATATCAAAAGGACTCAAAGCAAGGACGACCATCGACGGAGAGGTATACGAATTGGTAATAACTTACATTTATCCCACAGTTACTGGAGGCGAATTTGAAGTAAATATGGAGTTTAGTGCTGCGATACCCGAAGGCTTGAAAAGTGGACAATCGCTTCGCTTAAAAATCGAATTGGGTAAATCTTCTCAGGAGCTTTTATTACCTGTTGGTGGCTTTTTCAATAGCACTGGAGGCAATTGGGTTTTTGTGGTAGACGAAGTGGAGAAAAGAGCGCAGCGAAGACTGATTAGACTGGGAAGAAAAAATGCGGAGCATTTTGAAGTTTTGGAAGGTCTAAAACCTGGCGATCGTGTAGTGACTTCTTCTTACGATAATTTTGGAGATAATGAAATCTTGGTTTGGTAAAACAACTTCTGTGCTTATCCTTAGAGCTTGTTTAAATCTCCATCTCCAAACGACCAACTTATTATTTGCTCGTTACCTAGCAAAAAAATAATTAATGAAATTAATAATCCTCTCTTGCTTTACGCTGCTTCTTTTCAATGTTGTAGCTTTTGCCCAAAATCCTAGCCCTGTTTTTCCTACCGAAAATTGGGAATATGATAAGTGCAATGCAATAGCAGGCATTCGGCCATTCATTATTGACAGTATGAATACGACAGGCCTGATGATCGTTTACCAAGGAAAAGTGATCTTTTCTTATGGTGATGTCAAGGAGCAAAGTTATATCGCTTCTTGTCGCAAAAGTATATTGGCGATGTTGTATGGCATCTATGTGGATAAAGGATTGATCGACTTGCAAAAGACTATGGAGGAATTGGGAATTGATGATGTCCAAGGCTTACTGCCTCTTGAAAAAACGGCAACCATTGACCATCTTCTTTCTGCAAGGTCTGGCGTTTATCACCCTTCTTCCTATCCGGGCGATGACCTGGCTTTTGCACCAAAACGGGGAATTCAGAAACCCGGCAGCTATTTTTTATATAATAACTGGGACTTTAATGCAGCCGGAGCTATATTCGAGCAATTGACGGATATGAATATTTATGATGCGCTGGAAAAGGATTTAGCCGGCCCCCTTCAAATGCAGGATTTCGATCGGAGTTTACAGAAAAAAACGGGGAACATGACTGCTTCAAAATACCCTGCTTATCCAATGAATTTATCGGTTAGGGATTTATCGAGAATTGGTTATCTTATGTTGCAGAAAGGCCACTGGGCTGGAAAATCTCTGATTTCTGAACAATGGATCGATCAAATAACAAAAGTGCTTACTCCTAATGAGGAGATGAATCCGGCTCGTTTAAAAAATTCTAGTTTTGGATATGCTCGTTATTGGTGGGTTTTTGATAAAGAAAATCAAAAGGAAGAATTGGACGGTGCGTATACGGCACAGGGAATTTATGGACAATACCTTACAGTGATTCCTAAATTAGATATGGTGATTGCCCATAAAACAAATGCTCTTTTTCAAAGGCATACCACAAATTTTGAAGTACTTTTGAATCTCATTATTGAAAACTCCCAGCACTTAAAAACGAAAAAAAAATCAGTAGGGGAAGAGGATTTTGCAAAGTATATTGGAAAGTACAGTAACGAAAAATTGACCATGGAGATTTTTGTAGAAAATGCAAAACTTTACATGACCTCGCCTCTTGGAAAATTAACACTCATCCCTTGCGATGCGAATAGTTTTAGTTTTGAAGAAGAAGATCGTTTTAGTTTGAAATTTAGTTTTGAAAACGGTGTTATCAAAAATTTTATACTTACACCAGATACCATTAACTTAGGTGTATTCGCCAAAGTGAAATAACCTCTAATACATAAAACATATTTGGAAAATGATTAAAATCAAAAATTTAGAAAAAGTTTATCTGACAGACGATGTACAAACCACAGCAGTCAATAAAATCAGCCTAGATATTGAACCAGGAGGATTTATTGCCATCATGGGACCATCGGGTTGTGGAAAATCTTCCTTGCTCAATATCTTAGGATTATTGGATAATGCTTCCGGCGGAGAATATTGGTTTAAAGAAGAAGAAGTGGCTGGCTATTCAGAGGATCAGAGATCGAAATTGAGAAAAGGAAATATTGGTTTTGTTTTTCAAAGTTTTAACCTTATAGATGAGTTGAATGTTTTTGAAAATGTGGAGTTGCCATTATTGTATATGAATTTTTCAAAAGCAGAACGAAAAGAAAAGGTAGACGCAATGCTGGAAAGAATGAATATCATGCACCGTAAAACCCACTTTCCCCAGCAACTCTCTGGTGGGCAACAACAGCGCGTAGCGATTGCGAGGGCTTTCGTTACCAATCCAAAATTGATTTTAGCGGATGAGCCTACGGGAAATTTAGATTCTGTCAATGGAGGCGAAGTGATGGCCTTACTTAAAGAATTCAATGAGGCGGGAACCACCATCGTCATGGTAACACACTCTGCACACGATGCTAAATATGCTGATAGAATTATTAATTTATTTGATGGTAAGATTGTATCAGAAAATGATATCGAAGAATTTCGCATGCAATAACTTCTGTACTAAGTACGATACTTTATAAGTAAAAGTTAGGTGGAAGAGTATATGACTTCACCTAGGTCAAATACATAAAAAGCCCTGTAAATCATCGATTTACAGGGCTTTTTATGTGAAGAAAATATTTAACATAAAGATAAATAATGGACGTGGAAAAGGAGCGTCGAGGACATTCTTTAGCTTGTAGCGTCTATCTAACCTTTTCTTTATTTGAGAAGAAATTTTTAAACAACTTCGATAGCAAGTTAATGAGTTAAACTTCTCCAACTGATTCTCTTTAGTGCAATGGCTACTTTATAAAATAATCTTACGGAAGCATTTTGTGTAAACTGAAGAGGAAGAAATTTATTTGAATTTTGTTTTCATTGGATGTTATTTTTCTGAAAAAGAGCTATATTGTAGCCTATAACTGCAAGAAACAACAGTAAGAATTTATATAGCGTGTAATTTTGTCAAGATAATTACTTGAGAAAACTATGATAAAGGGGCTTAATATGCACTAGAAGAGTACTGTACTCTTTTTCTAAAAGGCATCATTATTAAAGTTTTATTTTTTTAATAAAGACATAAATATAGATAGAAGTTAATTCTTTAATATCTGTCTATGGTTTCCTGTCTTTATTGCTGTTATCAATAAAATTTTTAATGATTCATCTACTTTACCCATCATTTGTTTTTCCTTAAGAATTGTAAAAGTTTTCAAGACTTGTTAGGAAGACTACACTCCTAACCCTTGGTTTATTGTCATTAAAAGTGAAAAGTAATTTTTTCTAACTTTTAATAATGGCTATTAACTTTATAGATACTTGATTCTATATTTAATGGCATTAATGGATACTTCATCCAAATGCTAAACTTATGTCCCTGCTTAATGCTTGGGACTTAGAACGGCGGAGCCCTGCCTTCTCAAGAAATAGAGTTGCTTAACTTTTACCTCTCAGTTCTTAAATTTTAATATTCCAATTTACCAATAACCGTCATTCCATGAGGGGTTAAAACAATGCTTCCAAGTCATTTTTTTACCTCTATCCAATGGACTAAATAATTGAAACCAACCTACCAAATAATTGAAACCAACCTATTTATGTTGAATTCTATCGACAAGAACTGGTACGTGATTTATACGCTCTCCAGACATGAAAAACAAGTCAACCAACTCTTAGACCGCACCCGTATAGAGTCTTATCTTCCAATGTATACAGAGATTAGACAATGGAGTGACCGTAAAAAGAAAGTGGTTTTACCTCTTTTCCCCAATTATCTATTCGTTTGTATCTCTTCTAAAGATTTTTGGAAAGTATTGAAAATTGATGGTGTAATTAAGTTCGTCTCCGATGGAGTGAACCCCGATACCATCTCCAATACGATTATTCAAAGCATCCAAAAGATGGTGTCTGGAAAAGTTGAAGTGGGAAATTTACAAAGAATAAAAAAGGGGGAAAAGGTTCGAGTAACCAGTGGTCCTTTCTTAGGTTTAGAGGGAGACTTCGTAAGGTATGGGAGTAAAAAATTGTTGACCGTAAATGTTGATATCCTCAATCGATCTGTGATGCTCGAAATCAATCCCGACCACATCGCAAAATGTTGATTCCCATACTTTTCTGATTCCTGTGTGTAAAGGAAGATTCCTTTTTACGATTCTAGGAGAAGAAAATACTTGAATTTTAGCTAGGTCATAAAACAAAAAAAAGCCTTGTAAATCATTGATTTACAAGGCTTTTTTTATGGATTTGGCTTGCTTGCTAAAGGTTTTCTACAGAAGTTATTTTAAAATAAATCATCAATCTGTTTTTTTTTAACAGCTGCTCTACTTCAACTTAAAAACATAAGTAATATTCCCACACTGCTTCTCTTCATCGAATTTAGAGAAACGATATTTTTGCGCATTCTCAATGGCTAAATTTTGCAAAAAGGGATTTAGAGTGGAGGAGCCTTTTCCGGATGGTTTTGCGGAAATGACTTGACCAGTAGCGGCGACACAAATTTTCAAATTGACTGTACCCGTTGTTTGGTATGGTTCGGTGATTCCTTTTGGTCTTGTAAATTTTCTATTTCCAAAACCCTTTACTTTTCCTTTTTGATTATTTGCCGATGCATTGCTGCCGGACGCTTCTCGAGCTCCTGTTTTTTTAGGGTCTGAAGGGACCTCTTGTTTTTGGAAACTTTGCGCAATTTGATTTTTTAATCCAAAAAATTCCTCGGGGCTTGCATTGGGTACTGAGAATTGAGTGGTATCCATGTAAAATGGAAGATTTGCATATTAAAAAGAGCCACAATTTTTAAACAGCTTCAGTAAACAACTTCTAAATAAAAACTAGGAGAACATCGAATAATCCTAATGCCTCCAAACTCCGTAGGCCTCTGTTCCTTTAATGGTTTGGTTGTAGAGTATAGCCATTACAAATCCTAAATAATTTCGAGTCTCTCTAGGGTCTATCACACCATCATCCCAAATTTCAGTGGTGGAATGCCAAGCAGAAGATTTTGCTTCGGCTTCTGCAATCAACATCGCTTTGATCATCGCTCCTTTTTCTTCATCATATTCTACTCCTTTTGATTGGGCTGAAAATCGTTGGACAATTTCCATTACCCCCGCTAATTGTTCTCCTCCCATCACCCCAATTTTTGCGTTAGGATAGGTAAATAAAAATCTTGGCTTAAAAGAACGACCGTTCATTCCATAATTTCCGGCACCATAAGAGTTTCCTATCATCAAGGTGATATGCGGTACTTCACTATTGGAAACGGCATTGATGAGTTTGGCACCATTCTTTATTATCCCACCTTCTTCGTAGGATTTTCCAACCATGTATCCAGTTGTATTGTGGATGAAAAGAATGGGAATATCGTTTTTGTTACACAACTGTATAAATTGCGCTCCTTTATTGGCAGATTCAGAAAAGATGACTCCGTTATTTCCAATAATTCCAATAGGATAACCATGAATATGGGTCCAACCCGTTACCAAAGTGCTTCCATAATTTGGTTTAAATTCAGAGAATTCAGAATCATCGGTTATCCGCATAATCAGTTCCTTAATATCAAAAGGGACTTTGGTATTGGAAGAAACAACAGATAGGATTTCTTCCGCAGCATAACGAGGTTCAAGGATTGCTGCCTCAGGGATAAAATGAGGGCGAGTCACTTTTACAAAGCGCATAATATCTCTGGCAATGCGGATTCCGTCTAATTCGTCTTCTGCCAAATAATCAGTGACCCCTGAGACTTTACTATGCATTTCGGCACCCCCCAATTCTTCATCAGTGGACACTTCTTTTGTTGCCATTTTTACCAGCGGCGGACCCGCTAAAAATACTTTTGCCGATTGTTTTTGAAATATTGAAAAGTCAGACATACCGGGTACATATGCACCTCCGGCAGTGGCATTTCCAAAAACAATAGAAATAGTTGTGATGCCTAATTTTGAGCGATTGCTAATGTCTCGAAAGCCTCTTCCTCCTATATTGAAACAGCGAGCCTGATCAGGCAAATTGGCACCGCCACTCTCTACCATGTTGATGCAGGGCAATTTGTTTTCCATGATAATGTCTCCCAATCTCAGGCTTTTTATCATCGTGGCATAATCGACCGAGCCCCCTTTTCTCGTCCCCACATTAGAGTTAATGACACATAGTTTGCCTTGCACCAATCCGATGCCACACACTGATGTACCTCCCGCACCAAATCCTTTGGCTTGTAATCCGGCTAAGGGTAATAACTCTATAAAAGGACTGTCTCGATCCAAGACTAATTCTATCCTTTCTCGGGCTAAGAATTTGTTTCTTTTTCTTGCTTTGGCAATATGATGTTCCTTTCCCTGAAACTTGCTCTCCTCCATGTGCTTGTTTAGCTTCTCAATAAACTGGAGCATCTCTTCTCTATTCTTTTTAGAAGAAGCACTATTTACATTAACCTTGGATTGAAGAACGGGCATTTGTAT
>CAYQRA010000020.1:0-12653 GCA_964419315.1 uncultured Saprospiraceae bacterium
AAAAGTGCACGAGTAATGAAACGAGCGGTGGCCTATCTTACTCCTTACATCGAAGAAGAAAAATTGAGGACTGGAGATGCTGCTTCTACAAAAGGAAAAATTTTGATGGCAACGGTCAAGGGAGATGTCCATGATATCGGGAAAAATATTGTAGGGGTCGTTCTCGGTTGTAATAATTATGACATTGTAGACATGGGAGTCATGGTGCCTGCCGAACAAATTCTTAAGAAGGCCAAAGAGGAAAATGTAGATATTATTGGTTTGAGTGGCTTGATTACCCCATCACTCGATGAAATGGTTTATGTCGCCAAAGAAATGGAACGCCAAGGATTTAAAATTCCATTGATGATTGGTGGAGCTACTACCTCCAGAGTACACACTGCCGTTAAGGTGGAACCACAATATTCTAATCCCGTGGTCCATGTATTGGATGCTTCCAGAGCAGTAGCAGTAGCGAGTTCTCTTTTGAGCCAAGAAGGAAGTGTCAAAGAAGACTATGCCAATCGAATTCGTACAGAGTACGAACAACTCCGGGTAGCACGCGGAAACAGAACGTCTAATAAAAAGTATATCAAATTAGATCAGGCAAGAGCCAATAAAACGATGATTGAATGGGACAATTATACCCCACCAGTTCCTACTTTTCTAGGAACTAAAGTTTTTGATAATTATTCTTTGGAAGAACTGTCAGAATACATCGATTGGACTCCATTTTTTACCAGCTGGCAGTTGAGAGGAAAATATCCAGCGATCTTTGAAGATGAAATAATAGGAGAGGAGTCCAAAAAATTATTCAACGATGCACAAAGCATGCTCCGGAGAATCATTGATGAGAAGTGGTTGACTGCCCGAGCGGTGATTGGTTTCCACCCAAGTAACGCTGTCAATGCCGATGATATAGAAGTCTATACGGATGAGGAGCGAAAAGAAGTAAAAGCAAACTTACACAACCTCCGCCAGCAAAGAAAGAAAGCGCCAGGTCAGGCCAATTATTGCCTCACCGATTTTATTGCTCCTAAAGAAACGGGTAAGCAAGATTATATTGGAAGCTTCGCAGTTACCGCAGGAATTGGTATTGAAAAGTGGGTCAAAAAGTTTGAAGCAGAGCATGATGATTATAATGCGATTATGCTCAAAGCACTAGCGGATCGATTGGCAGAAGCCTTTGCGGAGTTGATGCACGAGAGAGTCCGAAAGGAATTTTGGGGCTATGCAAAAGAAGAAAACCTAGCTAATGAATCTTTGATTGAAGAAAAATACCAAGGCATTCGACCTGCTCCAGGTTATCCGGCTTGTCCAGAACATACAGAAAAAGGAACCCTATTTCAACTGCTCAATGCAGAGGAGCAAATAGGGATTAAATTGACAGAAAGTTTTGCGATGTACCCAGCCGCTGCAGTTAGTGGATGGTATTTTTCTCATCCTGATTCGCGTTACTTTGGCCTTGGTCAGGTGTCTAAGGATCAAGTACAAGACTATTCGATACGCAAAGGAATGTCCTTAGAAGACGCAGAACGCTGGTTAGCACCAGTACTAAATTATGATGTTTAGAAAGGCTTACAAGTGGTAAAATCTTTAGAGCAGTGTTCACTTAAATGGGTTCCGCTCTAAGGGTTTTACCTTATCGATTCGTAACAATCAACCAAAACAATCCACATCTTTTCTATTTTTTGGTGTTTGCCAAAAAATAAATTTCATTTATATATTATCGAAATGAATTACCTCAGGTTTTCAAAATCTGAGTACATTTGTGCGAATTTTCTATAATACAAAAGAATTTGATAGAAACTCACTCACTCGTCTATAAGAAACCTATGATTTCAGGGCAACTATTTGGACGAACCCACCTGCTGGCAAAGGTAGGTGGAGTATTCTACCAAAAGCATATTAATACAATTATGAAAAGATTATTTGGAATCCTTCTACTTTTGATCCTCTCAACGAGCTTGATAATCGCTCAGAACACCAACTCTGCTGCTGCTCAGAAAGAATTGAAAGATAAAGGTATAGCAGAAGATGAAGTAAAGAAGAGAATGCTTCAACGAGGGTTTGATATTGATAATATTAATCCAACTAATGAAAAACAGGTTCTAGCAGCAGAAAAGGCTTTGGAGGAGGTTATTAAGGAAATAGAAACAGAGTCCTTAGAAGCAGTAGTTAATAATTCTACAGAAGAGATAACCCAGGCCGTAGAGGACGGAAAAGCTGTAGATGTTGCGATTGCAGAAGAATTAGTAAAAGCACAAAATGAAAATGCATCTGCTCCTCCTACTCGGATTTATGGGCAACAAATTTTTAGGGATAAAACCATTGATGTTTTTACAAGTGCTGAAAAGGTCAAGCCTTCGGCCTCCTATGTTCTAGGGTCAGGAGACAAAGTAAATATCTCTATCTGGGGAGTTTCTCAAGAAGATGCTACCTATACTCTTAACTCCGAGGGCTATATCAAACCCAGCCAAATGCCTCGGATTAGCTTAAAGGGTAAAACTTTGGAAGTTGCAGAAAATGTTTTGCGTAGTCGCTATAATCAATACTATAATTTTCGAGAAGAAGATTTTGAAGTGACTATCACCTATTCCAGAACGGTAACCATAAGTATCTTGGGAGAAGTTTTCAACTCTGGGAGTTTTACCATTCCCGCCGTAAATACAGCATTTAATGCATTGGTCGCCTCGGGTGGTCCAACTAATATTGGGAGTGTCAGAAATATTCGATTTATCCGGGGAGGAGTACCTACTCGAAAAATTGATATCTATGAGTTTATGAATGATCCAACGGTTCAAGAACAATTTTACCTACAAGAAAATGACATTATTCATGTTGGAACAATTGGTCGAACGGTAAAGATTTCCGGTTCGGTTAGAAAGCCTTTTATCTTTGAATTGACGGCAGGAGAAAACCTAAAACAATTACTAGAATATGCTGGAGGTTTAAAGGACAATGCTTATCAAGGGAATATTCGAATTAAAAGATTTGTAGAGGATAAAGAAAAAATCATTGATGTCAACCTTAGAGATCTGAATAATAGAGGACAAGATTTTGTATTGGAAAGTGGAGATGTTGTGGAAGTACAACAAATTGCTAATCCTTACAAAAACTTTGTAGTTATTAATGGAGCGATAGAGTTTGCTGGCCAATTCGAATTTAACTTAGGAATGAGAGTTGCTGATCTGGTTCGAAAAGGTGTTCTTTTGGAAGGTGCTCGTACAGATGTTGCTTTTCTTTTGCGAACCCGAGCAGATGGAACTACCGTTTATGAAAGAATTAATATCGAGGAAGCGCTTCAAAACCCTAATTCTCCAAGCAATTTTGTACTGCTGCCCAAAGATCGATTGCGAATCCTTTCCCAAGGACTCTATGTCGATCAGGCGAAGATTTCGGTAGGTGGATCGGTAAGAAGTCCAGGAGAATTGGACTTGGATACGGATACGGATCTGAAACTAGACGAAGCGATTATTCTATCTGGAGGTTTGCGTCCGGATGCTACTGATTTTGCTTATATCTACCGATTCAATCCTGAGAATCGAAAGGAACAAGAGTACATTCGAGTGAACCTGAGAAATGCAATAGAGAATCCAGACTCTCCTGATAATCTTAAGCTAAGACCAAAGGATAGAATTGATGTGCTATCCAAATTTACATTTACCGATCAATCTTTTGTAAAGATCAGTGGTGCAGTGAGAAATCCTGGGGAATATAGATTTGATGAATCCCTTTTAATAAAAGATGTGCTGACCTTAGCCGGAGGCTTAAAGCTGCAAGCGGCTTCTAATAGAATCGATATTTCGAGGGTCATCATTACAGAGAATGAACCAACAAAAGTTGTCGTTGCTGCAATAGAAGTTGATCGAGATTTGAATATCATCAATGGTGATGATTTTACGCTACAACCCTACGATCAAATCATCGTGCGAGCGGTTCCTGAATTTAAATTACAAGAGAATATTACAATTGGTGGACAAGTGGCCTTCCCTGGAACTTATACCTTAGTGGATGCCAATGAAAAATTATTGAGTATCATTAAGCGAGCGGGAGGTATGACCGATGAAGCCTGGCCTGAAGGAGCAACTTTAAAGCGATCAAAAAACAATACGGGTTTTATTGTTATGAAATTAGATGAAGTATTGAAAAATCCTAGTTCTCGTTATAATTTCATTTTGAAAGAAGGAGATGTTATTAATATTCCAAAAGAAAGAGATTTGGTTTTCATTAACCTAGGAGCGACCCTAGCTTCTCAATTGTATCCCGATAAATTGTTGGAGGATGGAAGGTTGAATGTAGCCCATTATGAAGGGAAAAATGCCAAATGGTACATCGATGAATATGCTGGAGGAGTAGGAGCGAAAGGTAGAAAATCACTAATCAGTGTAGAGCACCCCAATGGTCAAATAGAACGGACAGGAGGCTTTATTGTCAATAAGTATCCTCCTGTTGAAAAAGGATCGGTTATTTCTATTGGAGTAAAAAGAGTTGATCAAGCAAAAGAGGAGAAGAAAAAAGGAGAAGAAATCGATTGGGGTAAAGTCTTGGCAGATTCTATTTCTCAAGCAACGGCTATTCTAACGGTGATTTTGCTGGTGCAAAGGTTGAATTGATTATAGAAATGGCTGTTTTTGCCTGTAAAGCCTCATTTTTGTCTAAAAAATTAACTTTAGATTAAAGAATTTTACAAAAAAGTATGGGAAAATATTTGCATATATATTCCTTTTTTGAGTAGTTTTGCTACTCAATTTAGAAAATGATAGAAACTCTTATTTCTTCTAAGACTCGTATTAAGCTTTTATTGAAGTTTTTCCTTAATAGCAAAACCAAAGCCTATCTCCGTAGTCTGGAAGGAGAATTTGGCGAATCTACCAATGCCATCCGCTTAGAACTCAATAAGCTTGAAAAGGCAGGTATGCTCAACGCAGAGCAAGACGGAAATAAAAAAGTATTTACCGCCAATACCAAACATCCTCTCTTTAAAGAAATTCATAATATTATTCGCAAGCATATTGGGCTCGACAAAGTGATCGAAACCGTTGTGGAACGTTTGGGGGATGTCGAAAAAGTATACTTAGTAGGAGAGTTTTCGAGAGGATTGGATTCTGAAATCATCGATTTGATTTTTATTGGAGATATCAATCAAACATATCTTATTAACCTAATTGCAAAGGCGGAAAAATTGATCAACCGAAAAGTCAGATACCTGATTTATAATCAAGAAGAATTATCCAAAATCAATTGGGAAACATTTAAGCCAGAACCTTTACTCATTTGGTCTAACGACTAGAAGCAATACGAGCCACAACGAATGAAAGAATACTTTGTTCATGAAAGTGCCATAATTGACGAGGGCTGCGAAATAGGGAAAGGTACAAAGGTCTGGCATTTTTGCCATTTGATGAAAGATAGTAAAATAGGAAAGCATTGTAATATAGGCCAAAATGTATTTATAGCCTCCGGAGTACAATTAGGCAATAATATCAAAATACAAAACAATGTATCTATTTATACCGGAGTGATTTGTGAAGATGATGTTTTTTTGGGCCCCTCTATGGTTTTTACCAATGTAATCAACCCTAGATCAATGGTACTCAGACGTGACCAATACCAAAAAACCATCGTCCGAAGGGGAGCGACAATTGGAGCTAATGCGACGATTGTGTGCGGAAACGAAATCGGAGCTTTTGCCTTTATTGGGGCAGGAGCAGTTATTACTAAAAATATTCCACCCTACGCATTGGTCGTCGGTAATCCTGGTCAGCAAATTGGATGGATGAGTGAAAGAGGTTGTCGACTAGAGTTTACAAATGGAAAAGGAATTTGTGAGGAAAGTAAAGACCAATATATTTTAGAAAACAATTTTGTGAGAAAACTTTGACCCCCCAAAGAATAACTTTTATTATTGATTGGGGTGGCCATGTTTAGCATCTTTTAAAAGAGAAATAGTGGCAAAACCTATAAAGTTTGCAGTGATCGGTTGCGGCCATATTGGCAAAAGACATGCAACCATAATTCAAGAAAATCAAGAGTGTGATTTAGTGGCACTCTGTGATATAAAGCCAAAAAAAGATTTGGCTAT
The DNA here is from genome assembly GCA_964419315.1 of uncultured Saprospiraceae bacterium. Classification (GTDB taxonomy): domain Bacteria; phylum Bacteroidota; class Bacteroidia; order Chitinophagales; family Saprospiraceae; genus CALLVY01. Next base: position 6,065 of record CAYQRA010000020.1, read on the forward strand.
TGAACAATTTGACATACCGTTTTATTCGTCTCTGGAAGAACTTATCAGAACCAAGCCGAAGCTCGATGTTGTATGCATCTGTACGCCCAATGGCTTACATGCTCAGCAGTCGATACAATGCTTAGATGCAGGTTGGCACATCGTCTGCGAAAAACCCATGGCATTAAATCGCATGGATTGCGAAACGATTATCCATAAAGCTCTAAATGTTTCCAGACAAGTCTTTTGTGTGATGCAAAATCGCTATTCTTCTCCTTCAGTTTGGGTTAAAGAATTGATAGAAGAAAAGAGACTAGGAGATATTCTCATGGTGCAGGTCAACTGCTATTGGAATCGAGATGATCGCTATTATTACTTGCATGGGGGGCAAGCACATACCTGGCATGGCAATAAAGATTTGGATGGAGGAACGTTATTTACACAGTTCTCTCACTTCGTAGATACCTTGTATTGGCTTTTAGGGGATATCAAAAACATCAAAGCTAGGTTCGCAGATTTTACGCATCAGGAATCAACGGATTTTGAGGATTCCGGGATTGTACAATTTGATTTTGTCAATGGGGGAATGGGATGTATCAATTATTCTACTGCCGTATGGAATGCTAATTTCGAAAGTAGTCTGACTATTCTTGGAACCAAAGGAACAATCAAAATTGGCGGCCAGTATATGAACGAAGTAGAGCATTGCCATATTCAGGATTATGAAATGCCAACATTAGAACCAGTGAATCCGCCCAATGATTATGGACCCTATAAGGGGTCGGCAGCTAATCATCATTTTGTCATCGAAAATGTAGTAGATGTTTTGAGAAATGGACAAAATATTAAAACCAATGCAATGGAAGGATTAAAAGTAGTAGATATTATTGAACGAATCTACAATTTGAAAAAAGATAAAAATAGAATTGCTTTTAGCTAATACTTTTTAACCCAAAGTCAAGACAATTAAAATGTACTCAGAAATAAAAGGAAAACAAAAGAAAATATCTGTCACCGGCTTAGGCTATGTAGGTCTTCCTCTGGCATTGGAGTTTGCAAAAAAATATAGTGTAATTGGATTTGATATTAGTGCGGAACGAGTAAAGATGATGAAACGAGGAATAGATCCCTCTAGAGAATTAGGACCGGAAGCGTTTGAAAATACGGATATTTTATTTACGAGCAATCCTGAAGATTTATCAAATGCTCATTTTCATATAGTAGCGGTACCTACTCCGGTAGATGAACACCGAGTACCTAATTTGGCTCCTGTATTGACGGCTTCCCAATCGATTGGGAAATACTTAAAAAAGGGAGATTATGTGATTTATGAATCTACCGTTTATCCGGGTTGTACAGAGGAAGATTGTTTGCCCGTATTAGAAGATTTGTCGGGTTTGGTAAATGGAGTAGATTTCAAAATTGGCTATTCGCCGGAAAGAATTGTTCCTGGAGATAAAGTCAAAACCTTGACTACCATCGTGAAGATTGTTTCGGGAAGTGACGATGAGTCTTTAGAAGAAATTGCCAAAGTTTACGACAGCATCATCACCGCTGGTATATTTAAGGCTAGCTCCATTAAAGTAGCAGAAGCCGCGAAAGTCATTGAAAACACCCAAAGAGATTTGAATATTTCATTAATGAATGAACTATCTATCATCTTTGACAAAATGGGTATTGATACACAGGATGTTTTAGCCGCTGCAGGATCCAAGTGGAATTTTTTAAAATTTTATCCTGGTTTGGTTGGAGGTCATTGTATAGGAGTAGATCCTTATTATTTGCTCTATAAATCCAAGCAGTTGGGTTATGATCCGCAAGTGATTTTAAGTGGAAGAAGAATCAATGATCAAATGCCGGCTTTTGTAGCCAAACGATTAGTACAAATGCTTTTGCAAAAAGGTAAAAACCCGCAAAATGCAAAAGTGCTGGTTATGGGAATTACATTTAAAGAAAATGTATCCGATATCCGAAATTCGAAAGTAGTAGATCTGATTCAGGAATTAATGGAATATTCGGTCAATGTCCATATCTCAGATCCAAATGCTTCGCCTAATGAGGTAGCAAGAGAATACAAGCTTTCTTTAATCGACAAACTTTCAGACGATTATGATGCTGTGGTAGTTGCCGTGAATCATAAAGAGTATGAAGGATTAAAGGAAGAATATTTTAAGTCCATTATGAAGGAACATCCAATTCTTTTGGATATAAAAGCCATGTACGAGCCGTCTGATAATGGAATGCTTTATTGGCGACTTTAAAGATACATTTAGGAAAAATAGATGAGCCTTTATTTGGGCTTTACCAAGTAGAGAAATATTTATGTTCAACAATACAACACACTACGAAAATCACCTGGATAGCAAGACCGCTCGTTGGTTTGCGATATACACCCCGTATAAGCGGGAGAAATTAGTCTGTCGCCAACTACAAAAAAAGGGCATTACTGCCTACTTACCCATTCAGGAATTGATCCGTCGTTATACCCGAAAAATTCGCAAAGTAGAGTTACCATTAATCAGTTGTTATGTCTTTGTAAAGATCACTAAAGCGGAATATGTGAAAGTATTGGAGACCGAGCAAGTGATGGGCTTTGTAAAATTTTCGGGAAACCTTATTGCCATCCCTGATGAAGAGATAGAATTAATGAAGCGAATTTTGGGAGAAGGGATTGCTGTAAATGCAGAAAAACAGAGTTATAAGGAAGGAGATCGGGTAGAAGTGATTAGTGGAAATCTTTTCGGTACCCGCGGAAAACTTTGTTCCATCCAAGGTAAAAAACAATTTTTGGTAGATCTCGAATTTTTGGGATACACCTTACAAATAAATATCGACCCAAGCCTACTTCGTAAAGTAGAAATTGGATCGTTGGTTTAAGATATTCTGGGAACTGTTTAGTTAGATTTTCCAGACACCATAATTTTTCTTTCATCGGGGGATAAGTGCGACTTATCGTTGGCGAAGCCTTATCCATAACCCAAACATACCAACGACAAAACGCATTAGGAATGAAATATCATTTAAATCATCTGAAAGAATTAGAAGCAGAATCCATCTTCGTATTAAGAGAAGTAGCTGCTCAATTCGAAAATCCAGTACTCATGTTTTCCGGAGGAAAAGACTCCATTCTAATGGTGTACTTGGCTCAAAAGGCATTTTACCCTGCTAGAATTCCTTTCCCTTTATTACACGTAGATACTGGGCACAACTTTCCAGAAGCAATTGAGTTTCGGGATAAGTTAGTGGAAAAATTAGGTGTTCGGTTGATCGTAGGTTCTGTTCAGGAAGCTATCGACAATGGAATGGTTACAGAAGAAAAAGGATTTAATGCTAGTCGTAATGGTTTGCAAACTGCCGTCTTATTGGATGAATTAGAAAAAGGAAAATTCGATGCCGCCTTAGGGGGAGCTCGCAGAGATGAAGAAAAAGCCAGAGCAAAAGAACGTTTCTTTTCTCACCGAGATGAGTTTGGACAATGGAATCCAAAAAACCAACGTCCAGAATTATGGAACCTTTTCAATGGCAGCAAACGCTTCGGAGAGCATTTCCGGGTATTCCCAATTAGTAACTGGACCGAACTAGATGTTTGGCAATACCTAGCAATGGAAAAGGTAGAATTGCCTTCTCTTTATTATGCACACAAACGCAGCTGTTTTTGGAGAGATGGAATCCTCTTGGCAGATACGCCAGTTATCCCAAGAAAACCTAATGAAGAAGTGCAAGAAATGATGGTGCGTTGTCGGACTATCGGAGATATGACTTGTACCGGTGTTTTCCCTTCTAAAGCAGCTACTACAGAAGCCATCATCGAAGAAGTAGCAACGACCAGAATTACCGAAAGAGGTGGTCGATCTGATGATAAGCGTTCGGAGACTTCTATGGAAGATCGAAAGAAACAGGGTTATTTTTAGGCGGTTTGGGGGTTGCTGTTGACGAAACACCGCGTAAATAAAATCGTAATTTTTCGTCAATCGCAAACCCTGCACCATATAACCCAAACCGCAAACCGTACACCACCTAATCAAAAAAAAATAAAATGGATAATCAGGAATATCAAAATATGGAACTCCTTCGCTTCACCACTGCTGGAAGCGTAGATGATGGAAAAAGTACCTTAATCGGTCGTTTGCTTTACGATAGTAAATCAATCTTCCAAGATCAATATGAAGCTATCGAAGCAAGTAGTCTCCGGAGAGGAGAAACAGAGGTTAACTTGGCGCTTCTCACCGATGGTCTTAAAGCAGAAAGAGAACAAGGGATTACCATCGATGTAGCTTACCGCTACTATTCTACCCCTAGAAGAAAATTTATCATTGCCGATACACCAGGCCACATTCAGTACACCCGTAATATGGTGACTGGAGCGTCTACTGCCAACGTAGCATTGATTTTGGTAGATGCTAGAAATGGAGTAGTTGAACAAACGAAAAGACACGCGATCATTGCGTCGCTTTTACAAATTCCTCACTTGGTAATTTGTATCAATAAAATGGATTTGGTAGACTATGCGGAAGAGGCTTATGAAAAAATCAAAGATGATTTTACTGCTTTCTCTTCCAAGTTGGATATCAACGACATGAATTTTATTCCAATCTCTGCACTTAAAGGAGACAATGTTGTAGACAAATCTCAAAACATGGATTGGTTTGGTGGTACTACTTTGATGTACTACCTAGAGAATGTACACATCAGTAGTGATCACAATTTTATCGATCCTCGTTTCCCGGTACAATATGTAGTACGACCGAATACAGACGAGCACCACGACTACCGAGGTTATGCTGGCCGAGTCGCTGGAGGAATCATGAAGAAAGGAGATAAAGTAGTGGTATTACCATCTGGTTTTGCTTCGACCATTAAGAAAATTGATACCTATGATGGGGAGGTAGCAGAAGCTTTTCCACCAATGTCGGCAACTATATTATTAGAAGATGATATTGACGTCAGCCGTGGAGATATGATTGTTCGACAAAACAATCAACCAAAGTCTTCTCAAGATTTGGAATTGATGGTTTGTTGGTTTAATGAAAAACCATTGCAGTTGAATGGCAAGTACAAGATCATGCATACCACTCAAGAAGCGAGATGTATTGTAAAAGAAGTTCGTTACCGTTTAGATATCAATACGCTTCACCGAGATATGGAGGACAAGAATATTGAAATGAATGAAATCGCACGGATTGTAATTCGTTCTACTAAACCACTTTTTACAGATTCTTACCGAAAAAATAGAATTACTGGTAGTGTTATTTTAGTCGATGAAGGCACCAACGAAACCGTTGCGGCTGGAATGGTTATTTGATACTATCTAGCTTATCAATTGCTGATTGAAAATACTAATAGGTGATCAAGTAGCCCGGAGCTAGCCTCTCCTATAAGGCCGGCTCCGGGAGACTTTTATGAAAATCTCCTACTTACCAACTATATTATATAATCGATAAAATGAAAGGAATAATTCTCGCCGGAGGATCCGGTACCCGACTCTATCCCATCACAAAAGCTATTTCAAAGCAGTTGATGCCTATCTATGACAAGCCAATGATTTATTATCCCTTGTCGATTTTGATGCTTGCAGGCATCAAAGATGTTTTAATCATTACCACACCAGAAGATAGTCCGCAGTTTAAAAGATTACTGGGGGATGGAACGGAATTGGGGTGCAATTTTCAATATGCTGTACAACATGTTCCTAATGGTCTGGCACAGGCATTTGTGATTGGGGAAGAATTTATTGGAGATGATAAAGTAGCCTTAGTTTTGGGAGATAATATTTTTTATGGCAGTGGCTTACCAGAATTATTAAGAGCTTCTACCGACATAACCGGTGCGAAGGTCTTTGCTTATTCTGTTGTGGATCCAGAGCGATATGGTGTAGTAGATTTTGACAAAAACAATAAGGTCTTATCGATTGAAGAAAAACCAGCAAAACCAAAGTCTAATTATGCTGTACCTGGCTTATACTTCTATGATAATCAAGTGGTAGAAATTGCAAAAAATATTGCTCCTTCTGCAAGAGGAGAATATGAAATCACAGATGTAAATCGAGTATACTTAGAAAAAGGAGAGCTAAGTGTAGGAATTATGGGTAGAGGAACCGCTTGGTTGGATACTGGAACTTTTGATTCCCTGCATGATGCTTCAGAATTTGTACGCGTGATCGAAAAACGTCAAGGATATAAAGTAGGTTGTATTGAAGAAATTGCTTATCGCCGAGGTTTTATTTCTAAAGAACAATTATTGGCTATTGCAAAGCCCTTGGTAAAAAGTGGCTATGGGGAATATTTGCAAAGGATAGCTGAATTATAATGAGTAATCTTCAAGAAGTGGAAAATAATCAGGCACAGATAGTAGACTACGACGATGCAATTTCATTAAAGAATTTCATTAAAAGGGTTAAGGAATACAATAAGGAGGTCTTAAATAATTGGCGCTTTTTAGTAGTCCTGGCGATTATATTCTGCGGGGTTTTGATTTTTAATGCTTTTCGCACGCCTACCTCATATCTTACTACCTTGACTTTTATGGTGAATGAAGAAGGTAGTGGCGGTGGTGGTGGTGGCGGTAGTGGGCATGATGGTCATGGTCTCTGCCGGAGACTTGATGACCTTGT
>CAYQRA010000020.1:12663-21608 GCA_964419315.1 uncultured Saprospiraceae bacterium
GGCGGTGGTGGTGGTGGCGGTTTGTTGAGTTATTTTGGTGTTGGGGGAGGAGGTACAGGGAGTTATAATTATACCAAAGTAATGGAATTAACGAAGTCCCGGGAAATTGCAAAACGCGCTTTCTTCGCTAAGGATAGCACTGCGGAAAAACCAGACTATCTGATTAATGAGATTATCCAAATTTATGGCTTACAAAAAAAATGGAGTAAAAAAAGCCCAAAAATGGCAGACTTTTTATTCAGCCATGATGATTTTGACCGATTTAGTCGAGAAGAAAATAAGGCGCTGAAAAGTGTCCATACTTTGTTGGTCGGGACTAAAAAGATAGACGGCTTAATGAAATTAAGTGTCAACATCGAATCTGGCATTTTTAGTATGGAAATAAATAGCTTAGACGAGGGTTTGACTATAAGGCTTTTAGAACAACTGTACGATGCATTGAGTGAGTTTTATATTTCCGAAACCATAGAAAAGTCGAGTAATACTTTTAAGCGTTTGAAAGCCCGCACTGATTCGGTACGTAAAGCACTGATGTCGTTTGAGTATCGCTTGGCGAAAGATATTGACGCTAATCGGGGATTGATTAGCCGAGAAGCTATGCTCAACAGGAACAGGTTGGAAAGAGAACTGAGAACAACAGGAATTGAATATGGAAAATTACTAGAAAATCAGGGTACTGCCGAATTTTCTCTGGAAACGGCTACTCCAGTTTTTCAAATTATTGATCCTCCAATCGTGCCAGTTGCTCCCAAAAAACCATCCTTTCTTTTGGCTATAGTAATCGGTTCCTTTTTGGGAATATTTTTAGGAACGATATATGTGCTTTTGCGGAAAATATATCGGGATGCAATGGAAGATGAGTAAAGGGACAAATTCCTAATGGAGTCACTAAAAAAGAAATCGATTGTAGCCGTTATTTGGGATTTCGTAGGAACTTTTGCTGTTCACGGTATTAACTTTATTATTTCTATTTTTCTTGCTCGTCTATTGAGTCCAGAAGAATTTGGAGTGGTGGCAATGGCAATGGTCTTTATTACTATTTTTCAAACTTTTGCTGATTTTGGTTTTGGCGCTGCTCTTGTTCAAAATAAAGAAAATACTCCCGCTCATTATTCTTCTATTTTTTATATTAATCTCTTCGCGGGACTTAGCTTATTCTTAGCTTTCCAAATTTTTGCTCCCTATGTCGGTCGTTTTTATGAGAATGAAACGATTACGCAATTAGTAAGGTACTTAGCGCTAAGTTTTATATTCTTTTCCCTAAGCCTTGTGCAAATCTCCATACTTAAAAGGGAATTGAGATTCAAAGAACTCAATGTACGCTTAATCATTTCTGGATTAATTGGAGGAGTAGTTGGGATAGCTTTAGCTTTTTCCGGTTACGGAGTCTATGCTTTAGTTGCTCAAACCCTAGTGAGTGCTTTTTTGAATGTGATTATTTTATGGAGTGTTACGAGCTGGAGGCCAAGTCTAGTTTTTTCTTGGGATGCAGTAAAAGGCCTTACCGGATTTAGTGTTTTTATATTTCTGGCACAGGGGACAAATATTATCATACAACGATTGAATATTTTGGTTGTTGGAAAACTGTTTAGTGCTACTACATTGGGGTATTATTCTTTGGCAGATAACCTCAATAAGATAATCGCTCAATTATCTTCGGGAAGTATTACGAAAGTATTTTTCCCTTTGATGAGTAAATTTCAAGACGAACCAGAGCGGTTTCAGCAGACTTTCCTAAAGGTACTTTCGATCGTTGCGTTTATTACTTTTTTTCTTTCTGGGGCAATGATTATTTCCGGTGAATTTATCATCATCAATTTTTTTGGGGCAAAATGGGAACCCAGTGTTCTGATCTTTCAAATTTTAATGCTAAAGATTTTTAATTTTCCAATTAATAATATCATTGTGAATTCTTTCCTAGCACTAGGGAAAGCTAGAGAAAATTTTTGGTATGGAAATATTCGAAAACTAATGCATCTAATTCCCCTTTTCATTGCTTATTTTTATGAGTTCGAAACCTTTCTATATTCTTTAGTAATCGTTTCTCTAGCGATTACTTTATTCAATATCATGATATCTACAGTAGCTAATAAAGTTCCTTTTGCTGCACAAATAAAAGCAATTTATACTTTTGCTATTTTCTTTTTAATGGCTTTGCTCCCTACATTTTATATCAGCTTGGATACCTATTCTTTGGTAAAGGTCATCATAAAAGTCTTAGTGTTTGGACTTATCTATGGCGGACTCACTTATTTTTTCAACAAAGTTTTCTTCAATATTTTAAAGGATGTCATCACTAAAAATTAGCATTAAAAAAGTAATTACCCAAGTGGCAGGAAATATATTGCCAACTTGTAAACCTAACTTCCTGATTTTAGGGGCACAAAAAGCTGGCACCAGTTCCCTAAATCACTACCTAAATCAGCATCCTAAAATAAAAGGCTCTACGATAAAAGAAGTTAGATTTTTTGATAGAGATGAAAACTATTTTAAAGGAGAAAACTGGTACCATAATTATTTTCTACAAAATAAAAATACGTCCTTGTATTTTGATGCGACACCAGAATATATATACCGCTCCGTTGCTGCAGAAAGAATCTATAACTACAATCCAAATATCAAATTGATAGTTCTTTTGAGAGAGCCCGTAAAAAGAGCATACTCTTCCTGGAATATGTATAGAGATTTTTTAGAGAAAACCATACCCGACCCACTTTTTAGAGGATACGTTAAAGAACGGGAAAATAACCTATATAAAGAATTATATGGATCAGGACCTTATCCAAGTTTTGAGGCATGCATGACAGAAGAGATGAAGAAAATGGAAGAAGGTTCAGAGCTTCAAGAACCAAGCTTTATCAGAAGAGGAATTTATATTGATCAACTAAATCGGGTCTTCAAATTTTTCCCCAAAAAGCAGGTTCTCGTTTTAGGATTTAAAGATCTAGTAACGGATAGAGTCAACACTCTTAACAAGGTTCTTGATTTCTTGGATATGGAAAAAAATTCTTGGGATTTTTTAGATGATCAAGTTAAGAATAAAAGGAAATACGTATCAACGATAGCGCCAGAGACAGAAGCAAAACTCCAAAATTTTTATGCCCCTTATAATAAACAACTAGAAGAGTTGTTGGGGCATCAGGTAAATTGGTGATATTCATATAAAAGAGAAAACCGACCCACCTATGTTATTTAATTCTCTGGAATTCACAATTTTTTTGCCCCTTGTTTTCCTATTCTATTGGGCAATTAAAAAGAGAGAACTACAAAATATATTATTAGTCACCGCTAGCTATCTTTTTTATGGATGGTGGGACTGGCGATTTTTGTTTCTAATTATTTTCAGCTCTTTTGTTGATTACTTCATAGGAATTTCATTGGGGAAAGAAGAAAAACCACAAAGACGAAAGTGGTTATTATGGATTAGCCTCGGGGTTAACCTCGGGATGTTGTTGGTCTTCAAATATTATAATTTCTTTATTGATAGCTTTATTGATGCCTTTGGAATGGCTGGCTTAAATATTCAAGCTTCAATGCTGAATGTTATTCTTCCTGTAGGGATTAGTTTTTATACCTTCCAAACACTTAGTTATACGATTGATGTGTATAAGAAGAAAATTCAACCGACGCATGATATAGTTGCTTTTTTTGCCTTCGTTAGTTTTTTTCCTCAATTGGTGGCTGGGCCAATCGAAAGAGCCTCAGCGCTTTTGCCTCAATTTTTAAAAGCAAGAAAATTTGAATACCATAAAGCAGTTGATGGTGCCCAGCAGATTTTATGGGGCTTGTTTAAAAAGATTGTAATTGCAGATAATTGTGCAGGAATCGTTAATGAAATTTTTAATTCTTCAGCAGAACTTAGTGGAAGTGCTTTATTAATTGGAGGGATTCTGTTTGCTTTTCAAATTTATGGAGATTTCTCCGGATACTCTGATATAGCAATTGGTACCGCTAGGTTTTTTGGTTTTGACCTGATGAAAAATTTTGCTTTCCCTTATTTTTCCAGAGACATTGCAGAGTTTTGGCGTCGATGGCATATCTCTTTATCTACTTGGTTTAGAGATTATCTTTATATCCCTTTAGGGGGGAGTAGAGGTTCAAAAGGCAAACAAATCAGGAATATTTTTATCATTTTTATTGTCAGTGGTTTTTGGCATGGAGCCAATTGGACCTTTATAGCCTGGGGAGCTCTTAATGCTGCATTTTTCCTCCCTTTGATGCTTACTGGAAATAATCGCAACAACTTAGATATCGTTGCTAAAGGAAAAGTTCTTCCTTCTCTTCGAGAACTTGGAAGTATCGGAATAACATTTTTGCTTACAGTGATTGCTTGGGTATTCTTTCGAGCAGAAACGATTGGACATGCCTTGGAATACTTATCTGGGATATTCTCCAAAAGTCTTTTCAAAATCCCCGAAGTAAAACCAGAACCTATAGTCATTGCATCTTTGGCCATTTTCTTAATGGTAGAATGGTTGCAAAGGGATAAAGAACATGCATTAGATTTGAGCAAATCCAAAATACCCGTATGGGGAAAGTTTGGTATTTATTATGCGATTATTCTGTTTATCTTTTGCTTTGGTGGAAGTAGTCAGGATTTTATTTATTTCCAATTTTAATCTTCTCGAAAGTTGAGATGATATGATGAATTTTATCAAAAAAGGCTTATTCTTTTTACTTCCTATTGTTTTGGTCTTTATCGTTTTAGAAGTAACATTGAGAGCAATTCCAAATGGGTATTCTTTCAAAAAAGAATATTTGGAAAAGAATGCCAAAGATTTGGAGGTACTAGTATTAGGGAGCTCTCATAGTTATAGAGGAATCAACCCAGAAGTGTTTTCCAAAAAATCATTTAATGCTTCTTATGTCTCTCAAACCCTCAACTACGACCATTTTATTTTCGATACTTACAAAGATCAATTGGATCAACTGGAAGTTTTAGTCTTACCAATATCTTATCAAAGCTTATTTTCTAAACTCGAGGAAGCAAAAGAAAGTTGGAGAGTAAAAAACTATGTCCTTTATTGGGATTATCCAGGCTATCCTTATTCCTTAGTACACCGTTCTGAATTATTTGGGCAACCCAAAAAAGGAATTTCCCACATCAAAAGATTTATAGATTACTATGTATTCAAGAAGGATCAAATAAAATCCAATGAATTTGGTTTTGAACCAAGGAAGAAACAAGTTAAAGATTTGATCAAGGTGGGTAAGGCAGCAGCAGCAAGACATACGATCTCTAAAGATAAACATTTGGCATATAATATAGGATTGGTTCAGGAAATGATTGATTTCTGTAAAGCCAAAGAAATAGAAGTACTGTTAGTCACCTTGCCGGGCTTTGAAACCTATACCCAAAATTTGGATGCTCAACAGTTGAGAAAAATGAAAGAAATTTTGGCGCAACTTGTAACTGCTAACCCTGGGCTTAGGTATGAAGATTTTCTTACTGACCCTCGTTTCACTAAAGATGATTTTGCTGACGCCGACCACCTCAATGAAAAAGGCGCAGCTAAATTTTCCAATATTCTAAATTCAATAATTAAGAACTAAGATTTTATGATACCGGTTGTTCGTCCCTTTTTACCTCCTAAAGAAATTTATCAAAAATACGTTGATGGTATTTGGTCTAGAAATTGGCTGACCAATAATGGACCATTAGTCAACGAACTGGAGTTAAAACTTAAAGAATATCTAAAGATCAAACACTTACTCTACCTGAGTAATGGAACGATTGCTCTTCAAATAGCCATCAAAGCACTTGATCTAAAAGGGCAGATTATTACGACACCATTCTCTTATGTTGCTACCTGTAGTAGTATCGTTTGGGAGGGCTGTGAACCCGTGTTTGTAGATATTGATGAAGCTTCTTTGAATATCGATCCAAAGAAAATAGAAGCAGCCATTACTTCAAAAACGACTGCTATTTTAGCCACTCACGTTTATGGTAATCCTTGTGATGTAGAAGCTATAGAAGCTATTGCAAAGAAAAAAGGAGTCAAGGTTATTTATGATGCAGCTCACGCTTTTGGGGTCAACTATAAAGGAAAATCTCTTTTTGAATACGGAGATATTAGTACGACTAGTTTCCACGCCACCAAATTATTTCACACGATAGAAGGAGGGGCTGTTTTTACTAAAGATGCAGGACTATTGAAGACAATGGCCTCCATGAGAAATTTTGGACATGCAGGTAAGGAAAGCTTTGATGGAGTAGGGATTAACGGTAAAAATTCAGAATTCCATGCTGCAATGGGATTGAGCAATTTTAGTTTTATTCCAGAGATTTTAGAGAAAAGGAAAGCACTCTCTTTGTATTACGATAAGCGACTAGTCAATTTAGAAAAAAAGCGACCGGAACTTTTTGATGAAGAAAATTATAATTACGCGTATTATCCCATCATCTTTCCTAATGAGAAAAGCTTGTTAAAAGCGATGAAGGAATTAGAAAGGGCTAAGATTTTTGGAAGAAGATATTTTTATCCTACGCTTTCTTCCCTTTCTTATGTGAAAAGTCAAAAAACACCAATTGCTGATAAGATTTCGAAAAAGGTATTGTGTTTACCATTATTCCATACGCTGAGTGAAGTAGAAATTGATCTCGTTGCTCGTATTCTTCTGCGAGCTCAAAATTATTAGAAATTAGATGGATTTATTAAGACCAATATTTGTAATCGGAAACCCTCGTTCCGGAACCACTCTGCTACGGCTCATTCTCAATAATCATGAGGAAATTTGCATCCCTCCAGAATGTGGATTTATTCAATGGTGGCATCAGAAATATGCTGACTGGCAAGTCACGGATAATGACGATAAGTTGGAAGAATTTGTAAAAGATATCTTGTCGTCTAAGAAAATGGAAACTTGGGGTCTCGATAAAAGCGAGTTATTTACTTTTCTAAAAACAAAGAAGGCAAAATCTTACGCAGAAATAACTGCGATGGTTTGTGAGTTTTTTGCTCAATCAAAAGGAAGGAAAAGTTCTCGTTGGGGAGATAAGAATAATTATTACATCAATCATTTGCCTTTGATCCATGAAATTTATCCGGAGGCTATTTTTATTTTTATTATTCGAGATGGCCGTGATGTAGCCTGTTCGTATCGTAAGATTAAAGATTCTGGAAGTAAAGCAACCTATGTACCCAAATTGCCTTATGAGATTGAAGCGATAGCAGAAGAATGGTCGCAAAATAACTTGGGGGCCATTTCATTCTTTGAAAAGAATACAACAAAAGATCGATTTATTTTCACTCGATACGAAGATTTATTAAATGCTCCGGAAGAAGAAAGTAAACGGCTATGTTCTTTTCTTGGCTTGCCCTTCTCTGAAAAAATGCTAAAATATTACGAAGACAATCAAAAAAAATCAGTAGAACCCAAAGAATTTTTAGATTGGAAACAAAAAACCTTATCTCCGATTGATCAAAAAAATATGGGTAAATATAAAAACCTTTTGAGCCCAGATGAAATTTTAAAATTCCAGACGATTTCTGGAAAATTGATGAAAAGATTTAATTATGTCTAAAGAGGAAGTGGAATACACAGTGAGTGTGAGACTCATGGTTTATAATCATGAAAAATATATTAGAGAAGCCTTGGATGGTATTTTTATGCAAGAGGTTGATTTTAATGTAGAAATTGTAGTAGGAGATGATTTTTCTACGGATAGATCCAAAGAAATTATTGCCTCCTATCCCAACACGGAAAATATACACATTAGAATTCTGGACAGACCTGTAGATGGGGCCTATCACACCAAACGAAAAGAGATTGGAAGGCTTTATAATTTTACCAATATTATAGAAAATTGCAATGGCAAGTACGTTGCATTATTAGATGGAGATGATTATTGGACTGATCCAGAAAAATTAAAAATTCAGGTTGACATCATGGAAAAACATCCGGAGCATTCTCTTGTTTTTCATAATGCTCATATTTTGGATGAAAGAAAAAGTCCACCTACCAGACAATTATTTCGAAAAAGTTATCCGAGAGAAGTATTTACGATCGATGAAATACTTGGAACTCATATGATCCATACTGCTACCATCTTAGTCCGAAATCGAAAAGACTTTAAATTTCCTTCTCTATATTATCATTTGAAAGCAGGAGATTTACCTTTTGTTGGTCTAATGCTGCAATTTGGTTCTGCTAGGTATGTTGATCGGGTAATGTCTATTTATAGAAAAAATGAAGTAGGCATAACAACAAACAGAGACTATTGGAATTTCTTTGAAAATAGGATGACGATTCTTTATTTCTTAAATGACTATTACAAAGGAAAGTATAAAAAACAATTGGTGAAAGAACGTTATTTTCTCCTCAATCGACTCTTTTACGATCAATTAAAAAGTGGAGATATCTTATCCAGATTAAAGGAAACCTTTCTTTCTGTGAAGAGAAGGGTACTTAGTTAAATGACGAAAAAATAAAAACAAACATGATCAAAAAAGGCGTGAGAAACATCGTTAGAACTTTGGGCTTCGATGTTAAATACCACAACAAAGGGATAGGCTTTAATAGTTCCTATTTGTCTAAAGTTTGCAATAATCCAAAATTAGTTATTGATGTTGGAGTAGGATATGGTACACATGAATTGTATGCTTCTTTTCCAAATGCGAAATTCTTACTCGTAGAACCTCTAAAAGACTATAAGGAAGACATCGATAAACTTTCTCAAAAGTATACCTGCGATGTCATTTACAAAGCTCTTGGTGAAGAAGAAGGAGAAATAGAACTTAGCTTGGATGTAAATGATCTACAAAAGGCTTCGTTTTTTGAGAGAACCACCTTGACCAAAGACAAAGGAAAGGTAGAAAAAAGAACGATAGAGTTGACTACCTTAAATAAAGTTTTTAAAGAAAAACAAATCAAGGAAGGGCCAATCCTATTGAAAATTGATACGGAAGGAGCGGAATTGGATGTATTAAAAGGAGCAACGGAAG
>CAYQRA010000021.1:0-21508 GCA_964419315.1 uncultured Saprospiraceae bacterium
CGTTCTTGGGTAGCGGTAACAGAAAAACTAAGGTCAAATTTGGAAACAGTATTGGCACTATCGTAAGACACTGTCGCTTCTTCTTCCTCTTCTTGCGAACCTTCCTCAGCTTCTTCCGCAATGTTATTAAACGCAAAAAACACATCGAATAAGGGATTCCGACTTGTATTCCTTTCTACTTGTAAAGCATCTATTAACTCTTCGTACTGAAAGGTCTGATTTTCAAAACAAGAAATGACTCTTTCCTTTACCGATTCCAAAAACTCAATAAAACCTTCTTCTCCTTTTACTTGATCACGAATGACTAGGGTATTGACAAATAATCCCAGCATATTTTCCAGATCAACATGTTCTCGCCCTGCAACGGGGGTACCCACAATGATATCTTCTTGACTGGTCAAACGACTTAATAAAACTTTATAAAGCGCCAAGGTTATCATAAATAGAGTTGCGCCCTGCTCCTTAGCCATCTTCTTTAGAGCAATCGTTTCTTCTTTAGAGATAGAAAAACTCAGCGCACTCCCCTGATTTCTTTTCACCAATGGTCGAGGAAAATCGCTTGGCAGATCTATGGCGATCACCTCTTCGGAAAACTCTTTTAACCAAAACTCTTTTTGTAAAGCGATTTCTTTTTGCTGCTCTTCGCTTTGCTGCCACTCCGCATAATCCTTGTATTGCAATTCAAGTGTAGGTAATGTCTTATCATCATTTAATAACAAAAGATCTCGATACATTAACTCAAAGGAAACACCATCTGAAATGATGTGATGAATGTCGAACATCAAATAATATTCTGTATCAGATACCTCCGCAATTCCGACCCGAATCAATAGCCCTTTATTAAGATCGAAAGGGCGAATAAAATCATGGTATACCTCTCCCAGTTCTGTTGGTTTACATTTTATGTAGCTTACTTCAAAATCAACAAATTCGGCGATTTTCTGAAAAAGTTCTTCTCCTTCAATATGAAAAGTAGTTCGGTAAATCTCATGTTGATCAATTAATTGCTTAAAGGTTTGAGCTATTTTTTCTTTATCTAAAGCCTCTTCAAACTTATGGATTTGAGGCATATTATAAGCTAGAGATGATTTGTCCATCTCATAAAGAAAATAAAGACGTTTTTGAGCGGAAGAAGCAACGTAATACTCTTTTTTCTCCGCTTTGGGGATGCCAGCAAAGGTATAGTCTTCATTAACATCTATCAAGAGTGTTAATAATTCTTCTTTGTTTTCCTTAATAGCAAGCAGCAATTCGTTGGTCAAATTATCATCGGGATCATACAAACCCAAATTACTTCCCTTAATTTCTAAGGAAATATTTAATTCCGCCAACGTATTTAATAGTTTTTTCATCTAGTCGATCTTATTGTGACCCAAGTACATTAGACTTTGTATGTTTCTTATTATTAGAGCTGTTAAAAAAATAAAGTCCTCTTGACGTCGGGCTTATTTTTTTAATGTTGCTCATTGCTCTCCTATCCCTTCTTATTTTCGCTGATTTTTTTTTCTCGAATAGCTTTGGTGCTAGGTTCCATAAATTGAGCAGCGAAAGGACTTTCGTCAATTTTTCCCAAAAACTGAATATTCCCATCAGGGAGCCAACGGGCCAAATCTCCCGTTTTAAACAATCGGCCATTTTCTTTAAAGGGATTAATAATGAATTTTTCTTTGGTAAGTTCTTCATTGTTTAGATAGCCTCTGGACAATCCAGGGCCGGCAACACATAATTCACCAGCGACTCCCAAGGGTTGAAGTCGCAAATTATCAGAGACGATATAAATTGAGGTATTATTAATCGGCTTGCCAATGGGGATGAGGCCATCGGAATCCTTTTGCAAATCATAGGTCGTGGTCACTGAGGTATTTTCGAGAGGGCCATAATTATGGCAAATTTTTAAATTACATCCTTTGGGCAAGTCCTGTGTATCGCCCCTGGTCATAATACAAGTATGATTTAGACTCAATTTATTTTCGGCTAATTCTCGGCAAACGGAGACCGGTAGGCAAGCATGAGTAATTGCATTTTCTTCTAAAAATTGATGCAGTTTTTTGACTTCTTTTTTTGTCTCATTTTCGCCAATCAAGTAAAGCCCCGCTCCACTGATTAAATAGGGATAAACCTCCCAAAAGAAAGCTTCAGAACCAATCCCAGAATACAGTGTTCCTTTACTCTGTTCAGTGACCTGATATTTTGTTTGATGCCAAATACATAAATTTACTAGGCTTTGGTGTTCAATCATTACTCCTTCCTCGGTATACATCGACTCCATGGCATAAATGACATAAGCTAGATTGCTCGGCGACACAGAAATCTCGGGTAGCTGCGTTCCATAGTCATTTTCTACTGCCGAGAACCTTTGGAGTAGTTCAGCATCAATCGTCAATTTGCAAGCACTACTTTCTTTTATATAATTGATTCTTTCCTTTGAATAACTAGGATCAATAGGCACGTAGGCAGCTCCTGTTTTCAGTACAGCTAGAAATGATAGGATCAACCATTCGCTACAATCCATTTCAATTCCAATCAGATCTTCAATTCCAATAGAATTATTCTCCAGTAGATAATTGGCTAAACGGCAAGAAGATTGATCCAATTCCCGATAGGTCAAAAGCTTTTGACCATGAACAATGGCGATGTTATCGGGCGTTTTGTCGACCTGCTCTTTGAAGAGATCAAGGATCGTTTTTTCACGAGGGAAAACGGCTTTAGTTCGGTTGAATTTATTGAGTACTAAAAACTTCTCCTTCATTTCAACGATATCAATAGCAGAAATTTTGGTACTCGGATTGGTCGTAACTAAAGAAACTACTTTCTTAAAATATTCTGCAAAACGTTGAATGGTCGTTTCTGTAAAGAGTTGGGTCGCATATTCAAATTCTAAGAATAATTTATCTTCGATTTCATTTACGCTTAAAGCCAAATCAAAATAGAACGCATCGGTCTCAGAATCGGTAATTTCTACTGATGGCATCAGCGAAGTAGGGGCAGCTTTTTTCTCATAGGAGAATAAGACATTGACCAATGGATTTTGTTCCATCTTATTAGTAGGGATTCCTGCAAAAGATTGTTTTTCGACGAAAGGCGAAGTTCTAACTTTAATAGCTGTCAACAATTCAGTGAACGATTGGTTCTCGTCTATTTTATTTCTCAAAGGCAAGAAAGAATCCCCTTCTACAAAGGTACCAATCACAACATCTTTTTGGCAGCACAGCTTGCTTAATAAAACGGCATACAAGGCCATTGTTTTAATAGGCATCGTCTCTCCTCCTCCAATATCTCTCAATTTTTCTGTACACTCTTTGCCAAGAAAGAAGCCCAAACGGCGTCCTTTATTATTTTTAACTATAGGTCTGGCAAAGTCCAACGGTAGGATTAGCGTCTGGAGTTGATCACTAAATTCTTTCAACCAAAATGTTGCTTTATTATTTTCGATATTTTTCATTCAATTTATATTATAACTTTATGGGTTGTGTTTTTTGTTTTCTTTGCGAGCTTGGCCATCAGTATATTATTTTCCAAGTCTAGAATAGTCGGTTTGGTAAAAACAGTTCGTAGCTTAATTTTCACTCCAAAGGATTTCTCCATTTTGGAAATTAGGCTGATCGCTTTTAAAGAGTGCCCCCCCAATTCAAAGAAGCTGCGATTGACACTGATCTTATTTTTGTCTAGTTTTAGTATTTCCGCCCATATGGCAGCTAATTTTTCTGCTATTTCCGAAGAAGGTGCTTCAAAATCTCCACCTATTTTTATTTCGGGTGATGGTAGTTTTTTCAGGTCCGGTTTTCCATTTGAATTTTGTGGTATCTTTTCTATGTGAACGAAATGGGCAGGAACCATATAGAGTGGCAATTCTTCAGCTAAAAACGCCACTAGTACTTTAGCGCTTAGTTCCTCGTCTCCTACATAATAAGCCACTAAATACTTCTCGCCTTCTTTTTCTTTAACTGTCACCACTACTTCTTGAATCTTTTCATGGTTGATTAAACAGTTTTCAATTTCGCCTAGCTCTATCCTTACTCCGCGAATTTTTACTTGCTGATCTATTCTACCTAAAAACTCTATATTCCCATCTGGTAGCCATCTCACAAAGTCTCCTGTTTTGTACATCCGTTGACCAGGGTGGAAGGGGTTATCAACAAATTTCTCTTTGGTCAATTGTTCCTTATTCAGATAACCTCTCGCCAAACCTTTACCCGATACACACAATTCGCCAGGCACCAATACTGGGCACAAATCGCCGTGCAGGTTTGTGATATATACCTGTCTGTTGGCAATTGGTTTTCCTAGGAACGAAATGTCTTCGGTTTTTTCTATTTTGTTGTAGGTAATACAGACGGTAGATTCGGAAGGACCATAAGTATTATAAATCGTTTGATTTTTAATAATTTTATTGACATGAGCAGGTAAGAGGAGATCTCCTCCACTAATCACTACTCTTAGCTTCGCCATTGTTTTTGCATAAGCGTTGAGTTCGTTTAAGACCAAAGGAGTTGTACTTAGAATAGTCGCTCCTTTATTCTCGATGGTGTCAACAATATACTCGATATCAAGTCCACCTTGAGGAATGAGGAGGAGGGCAGCTCCTGAAATTAAAGTTGGAAATATCTCCTCCACCGCAGTATCAAAGGCTAGAGATGCTTGTTGAATAACTCTATCTTCTGCACTTACCGAAAAATAATTTTGGAACGTCAAACTATAATCCATCAAGGCCACGTGTTCAATTAAAACACCTTTTGGTTGTCCTGTACTTCCAGAAGTATAGATGAGATAAGCTAGGTCATTTTCTGACAAGTTAACATTTAGTGAGGTGGTTGTAGCCAAATCAATTTGTTCTTTTTCTTGTAATAAATCTACTCGCTTTACCTCCTCTTTGAGTCCTTCCAATTCACCATTTTGATCTGTCAGAATCAGTTTCATTTTAGAATCTGCCACCATGTTGCTGATTCTAGGCACCGTAGCTTTGGGGTCTATCGGAATATAAGCGGCTCCCGTTTTTAAAATAGCCAACATGCCGATGATCATAGAAGCTGATCGGGTAGTAAACAAGCCAATCATCATCCCCTTTTCAATACCGTGATGATCTACCAGATAATGAGCCAATTGATTCGCTTTGGCATGCAAGTCTTGATAGGTCAATTGTTCTTCATCCACGATTAAGGCAATGCTGTCAGGTGTTTTCTCGGCCTGCTCTTCCAATAGATCTAAGATCGTTTTATCTTTCGGGTAAATTACTTTGGTATCATTAAAATCTTTTAGTAATTGTTCTCGCTCTTTAGTAGTAAGAATATCAATATCTCCAATTTTTATCTCGCTATTTTCGATAATCGCTTGGATGATATTTTCATAATAAGAAATAATTCTTTCTATGAGTTCTAGGCCGAACACATCAGAATTATAATGAAAGTTGGTATGAAATTCATGCTCTGATTCTATGGCAGTAATAGAAAAATCAAATTTTGAATGAGTTTCAATAGACATGTAAGGGACGATATCGAGTTGGTTTTCTTCAGCTTCACCTTTTTCTACAGAGATAAAATTAATAAAGGTGTACAAGATATTAAACAAGGGGTTTCGATCTCCTACTCTTTCCAGTTTTAATTCATTGATCAACTGTTCATAATGAAAATCTTGGTTGTCGAAAGAATCAATCACGGAAGCAGTTACACCAGCTAAAAAATCTTTAAAAGATAAATTGTTTTTGGGATAGTTGCGCAGGGGCAGGGAATTAACAAACATCCCTACGATTCCTTTTAGATCAGGATGATGCCTACCGGCTACTGGTGAGCCGATGGTAATATCTTCTTCGTTGGTGATTTTAGCGAACAGAACATTTAAGATTGCCAATACTAGAATAAACATAGTAGTTCCTTCCTTCTCTACAATGGATTTCAATGCTTTGGTCTTAGTCGCATTAACCTCATAAGCCAGGTATTCTGATTCACTAGAACCACCATCCCATTCCCGTTTATAGTCGAGGGTCAAATCCAATAGTCCTGGAAAGTCTACAAATCTAGATTTCCAGAAATCTTTTTGAGCCACTAGCTTTTTTTGGAATTCTGGACTGTTTTGCCATTCAGAATAATCTCTATACCGAGTATCTAGATCTTCTAATACATTCCCATCGTAAAAATTGACGATGTCTTCTAAAATAATATTATTAGATTCTCCATCATTGATGATGTGATGAATATCGATCAACAAGCGGTAGTCTTCCACTCCAATTTTCAGTAATTCTGCTCTTATTAATTCCCCTTTACTCAAATCAAAAGGACGCGCAAAAGCCGCTTCCCTTTTTTCTATTTCCGCTCCTTCACATAAATGATATTTCATTTCTAATTTCACTTCTGGCAGAATCCTCTGAACGGGTTCATCATCAACAATAGTAAACACCGTCCGGAAACTTTCGTGTCTATTAACTAATGTTTGCAATGCCATTTCCAACTTCTTAATATCCAACTTGCCTTTAATATTATAAAATTGAGGCATGTTGTAAGCGGTCGTCTGAGGATTGAGCAGGTAAGTAAAATAGATCCGTTTTTGAGCTAAGGATAGTTCATAATAATCTTTATCTTCTGCTTTGGGAATTTTGAAAAAACTCTCTTTTGCAGCGTAGTTTTCGATCACCCTGATCAAGTCCTCTTTATTGGCTTTTATTTCCTCGATTATTTCTTTGGTGACCACTCCTTTGGGGGCATTGATTTTCAACTTCCCTTCCACCAATTTCAATCTGATATTTAAATCTTTTAATTTACCTATCAACTTGTCCATACTTGTGTTATTGGTTCTCTGACAGATCCCGTGTGTGAGTCAACCCAAAAGAAGAAAAACGCTTCTTTTTGGTTGACCACGGGATTTATTAGAGAACGGTTTTATTTAATCAATTAAGAATTCTTCATCGTCTTCTGAAATAGTATCCTCTTGCTCATCGGCCATAAGCCATAACTCTGTATCTAAATGATGAGCAAGTTTCTGAATGCTTTTCATCTTAAAGAAATCAGCTACTTTAATATTTATATTCAATTGTTCGAAAACACTACCAATCACTGCAATGGCTTTTAGAGAATGACCTCCGATGTCAAAAAAGCTACTGGTGACACTGATTTTATCTGCTTCTATTTTTAAGACTTCCGACCAGATAGACAATAGTTTTTCCTCCATCGTAGTGGTAGGTCCTACATAGTCATTTTGTCTTAATATTTTTGGGATTGGAAGTAACCTATAGTTTAACTTTCCATTGACGGTCAAAGGATAAGCCTTCAGGTGAACAAAGAAGGAAGGAATCATATAATCTGGAAGTTTGTCCGCTAAAAAACGACTTAAACTTATTGATTCTATCTCTTCTTCAGCAACATAATAAGCTACGAGCCTTTTATCTTCCTGAAAGTTTCTGGCTAAAACAGTTACTTCATTTATTTGCTCTTGCGTCAGCAAACAATTTTCAATTTCTTCCAATTCGATTCTAAAACCTCGAATCTTCACCTGATTATCTTTCCGTCCCAAAAATTCTATACTGCCATCCGGTAACCACTTGGCCATATCCCCCGTTTTGTAGAGGCGTTCTCCTGCTCTAAAAGGGTCAGGGATAAATTTGTTTTTGGTCTTTCCCTCATCATTCAAATAACCTTTGGCTAAGCATTCTCCTCCGATCAGCAGTTCTCCTTTTACTCCAATCGGGCATAAGTCATTATTGGAATCGAGAATGTAAGTCACCGTATTTGCGATAGGACGACCTATTGGAATTTTACCTAGCTCCAAGTCTTGTGCAGTGACTTCTCGCATGATAGAAGTAACTGTTGCCTCCGTCGGGCCATAAGCATTGAAAATTTTAAACTGCTTTTGATATTTCTTTACTGTAGAAACCTTACAAGCTTCGCCCCCCAAAACAACTCGTCGAATACTCTCTTGATTTTTCAGGTCGATGCTTTCCAGAAAAGATGGCGTAAAGTCTAAATGACTAACTTTAAAACGCAATAGATATTCGTTCAGTAAATTATTGTCTAGGAGCGCCATTTTAGGAATCATTACCAAAGCCGCCCCTTTCGTCAATGCGATCCAAATCTGCTCTACAGAAGCATCAAAAACGACCGCAGAAAATTGTAGTATCCGTTCGTCTTCTGTAATGCCAAATGTATTCGTTTGAGCACAAATCAGATTGGTCACAGAACGATGTTGTACCCTTACGCCTTTAGGTTTCCCCGTAGAGCCCGAAGTATAAATGATATAGGCATCTGAGGAAGCGTTTGGTGCGCCACTTAATTTATCCATCGCGCTTTTTCCGATTTCTTTATCCTGAATATCAATGACGGACAAATGATCGCCAAAACGTAACAAACCATTTTTATCAGTTAATAATAATTTCGCCTGTGTTTCTTCCAACATATTCAAGCTCCGTTCAACAGGTTGATTTTCATCAATAGGAACGTAACTACAACCCGCTTTCCAAATCCCCAAAAGGTGGACAATCATTTCTGCTGATTTCGTCACTTGGAACCCAATCGTATCTCCTTGCTCAACGCCACGGTTACGAAGATAATGAGCCACTTGATTGGCGCGTTGATCCAGTTCCCGATAAGTCAGACTATTATTTTCTTCTAAAAGAGCCTTATTATTGGGTTTCTTTTGCGCTTGCTCTTCAAACAATTGTAGCACTGTTTTTTCTCTTGGAAAATCGGCCTGGGTTGTATTGAAGCCCTCGATCAATTGTTGCTTTTCTGTGCTGCCAATTATTTCGAGTGTCATTATTTTAGCCGCTGGCCGGGCAAGAACCGCAGTGATTAGGTTTTGGAAATATTGAGTAAATCGCTCTATGGTTGCTCGCGTAAATAAGTCGGTTGAATATTCAAAATCCAAAGCAAATTCGTCGACAGTTTCACTTACCGATAAAGTCAAATCAAATTTTGACACACTAAAGCCATTGTCTTGTCCTTCGAGAACAATCGCCGGAGCATTTCCTTCTGTTTCCAAAAAATTATTATAAGCAAACATCACATCGAAAAGCGGATTCCGCCCTGTATCTCTTTCCAATTGTAGTCCATCAATCAGTTCTTCATAAGGATAAGATTGGTTCCCTATGCAGGACAGCGTTCGAGTTTTTAAGTTGGATAAAAACTGGAGGAAAGTATCTTTGCCATTCACTTGATTGCGCAGCGCTAGGGTGTTTACAAACAATCCTAACATATTTTCCAAATCGGCATGTTGACGACCCGCGACTGGTGTACCTATGATTACATCTTCCTGTCCAGATAATTTACTCAGTAGTATTTTAAACAAAGCTAGAAACAACATAAAAGGAGTAAGTCCTTCTTTCCTAGCTAAATCTCTCAACTGAGAAGCTTGTTTTTCTTTTATGGTAAATACCAGCGAGTCCCCCGCATAGCTCCGCACTAGCGGCCGAGCAAAATCATTAGGTAAACTCAAAGCCTCCCATTCTTCTGCAAATTCGCCTAGCCAAAAAGTTTTTTGTAAAGAGAGTTCTTCTTGTCTAATGGTGCTTTGCTGCCATTCTGCATAATCTTTGTATTGCAAGGTCAAGGTTGGCAAAGTCTCTCCTCGGTACAAAGCATAAAAATCTGCCAACATAATCCCATAGGAAATCCCATCGGTAACAATGTGGTGCATATCTACCAAAAGGCGTTTTTCTTTAGCAGATATTTCTACTAAACCAACACGAATCAATGGGCCTTCCTGCAAATCAAAGGGACGCGTAAAGTCTTGAACCAAGGCATCTAAATCCGCGTCTCTACTTCTGTAGGTTTCTAATTTGAAAGGAATCTTTGAATTAATTTTTTGTACCGGTTCATTATCAATCAAATGAAAAGTAGTCCGCAAAATTTCGTGGCGGTCTATGAGTTTATTAAAAGCATTGACCAACTGCTCCTGATCCAAGTCTCCCTCCAACCAATCCAACTGTGGCATGTTGTAAGCCAAAGAATTCTTGTCAAAAACATACAAAAAATACATCCTCTTTTGAGCGGATGACATTTTATAGTATTCTTTTTCGGGTGCTACTGAAATGGACATATAGGAAGACTTCGTCATTTTTAAAATAGAGCGACTTAGACGCTCGATATCTTGATGAATAAAGATGGTATTCAGAGGAAGGTCTACGCCAAGCTCTTTGAATATTTTATTGACTAAGGTGGTAGCCTTTAGAGAATGTCCACCGAGGTCAAAAAAACTTTTATCGACACTGATTAATTCTTTTTTAATTTTTAAAACCTCAGACCATATTGCTACCAGCTTTTTTTCTGTGGGGCTAGTTGCCGCTTTAAAATTTTCTCCAGCAATGATCTCGAACTCGGGTAATGCCTTTCTATTTAGCTTTCCACTTGAGCTTAGTGGCATTTCATCCAATCTTATAAAGAAAGAAGGAATCATATACTCGGGTAAAGTTTTTGCTAAATGCGTCTTCAACTGCAAAGGCTCCAATTCCATTTCTGACAGGTAATACGCTACAAGCATTTTATCACCTTTGCTTTCCTTTACTAAGGCAACAGCCGTTTTTATTGCAGGGAAAGTAGTCAGGTTATTTTCAATTTCGCCTAATTCGATTCGATAGCCTCTGACCTTTACTTGATTATCTATCCTTCCGAGGTATTCTATATTTCCATCTGCCAAACGTCGGGCTAAATCACCCGTTCTGTAGAGGCGTTCCCCTGCTATAAATGGATGAGGTATAAATTTTTCTTGAGTAATTTTATCTTTATTCAAATATCCTCTGGCCAATCCACTTCCTCCTATGCAAAGTTCGCCCGGCACCTCTATCGGTAGCAATTGATTATTTGGACTTAGGATATAAAATGATACGTTGGGTAGCTCTTGTCCAATTGGAACTTTAGTGGCCTCCTCCAACTGGGAAGTGGAATAAGCCGAACTGTAAATAGTGGCCTCGGTAGGACCATAAATATTCTCCAAACGAACACCTGAATTCAAGGCATTAAACCGTTGGGCTAATTCTAAAGGCAACTCCTCTCCGGCCAGAAACAGATAAGATAAACTTTTGATTTTATCCAACTCTTCGTTGGTGAGGGTTTCCATAAATACTGCAAACAGGGAGGGCACAAAATTGATATGAGTCACCTGATATTTAGCAATGGCATTTCTTATTGCACTAGGGTCGCCTTCGGCTCCTGCGGCTAAAATACTCAGCGAGCCTCCATTTAAAAACCAGCCAAATAACTCTGCTACGGATACATCAAAGGAGTAAGTCGTTTTGAACAAAAAACTACTCGATGCTTTTAGCGGATAGCGTGCATCCATGCCTTGAATAAGGTTACTTAAGGATCGGGGTTCTATCAGCACTCCGTTGGGTTTTCCAGTAGAACCAGAGGTAAAGATGATATAGGCCAAATCAGTAGGCTCGATAGCAATTGGGCTTTCTAATAATTCTATTTCATTGATCTCTGACAGGACTTGGTCTAAGTCAATTAAACGGCAGGTAGTATTCAGGTCAGCACTTTTATATTGGCTTCTGCTAACCAAGTTTTTTAGTCCAGAATCTTCAATAATGGTGTTGATTCGTTCTACCGGATTTTTAACATCAATCGGTATATAGACCATTCCTGCTTTTAGTATCCCAAAGATTAGGGGTAGCAAAAAAGCTTCTCTGTCTAAAAGTATACCCACAAAATCTCCTTTTGTTAGACCTTCTTTTTTGATTAAATAAGCTGCTACCTTATTCGCCTGAATTTGCAATTCACGATAAGTCCATTTCTCTTCTCCAAAACGAACAGCAATATTATCTGGTGTTTTTTCTACTGATGCATCGAACAAATCTAGGATACTGGCAACTGCTGGAAAATCTTTTTGCGGAGTATTAAATTTCTTTAGCAACTGTTTTTGTTCCGCTACTGAAAGTAAATTGAGGTCCTCTATTTTGATTTCTTTATTTTCAACAACTTGGTTGATAATATTTTTAAAACAAGTAGCAAAGCGTTCAATAGTCGACGACTTAAAGAGGTCTGTAGCGTAGTTGAGACTAAAACGAAATCCGCTTGCTAATTTTTGCGCGGTAAAACTGAGATCAAATTGTGCGCTGTAACTTTCTTGTTCAAAAGTGCTTATCGCCATGCCTGGGATCGAAGGCAAACTATCTTCAAATTTCTCATAAGCAAATAATACGTCAAACAATGGATTGTGTCGCAAGTCGCGTTTCCAATCCAATGCTTTTACCAACTCATCGTATTGGAAATTTTGATGCTTAAAACAATCAATGGTTTTCGATTTTACCTGAGCCAAATAAGATCGAAAATCCAAATCTTTCTGCACCTGATTTTTGATGGCTAGGGTATTGACAAACACACCAATTAGCCCTTCCAAATCATCGTGTTCTCGTCCAGAAACGGGAGTACCAATAACGACTTCCTCCTGATTCCCCAAGCGGCTTAATAAAATCGTAAAGAGACTAAGCAAAAGCATATACATACTCAAGCCCTCTTCTTCCGCAAATTTTTCCAATGCTTTAGATTGTGCCGAGGGCAAGTCGAAATAAAGGGTATCGCCAGCTCCTTTTCTAATGGAAGGCCGTTGAAAATCTTCTGGCAATTCCAATATTTCAGTAGGCGCTGAAAATTCATCTAACCAAAACTGTTTAGACTTTTCCTGTTTTTCTAGATAAGCAACGGATTGTTGCCAAACTGCATAATCTTTGTATTGAAGCGATAATTTGGGAAGCCTTACGGATGAATACAATGCCCCCAATTCCTCCATCAAGGTTTCGTAAGAAACTCCGTCAATGATGATGTGGTGGAAATCCATAAATAGCAAATGATCTTCTTCAGCTAAACAAATTAAAGCGATCTTCTGCAAAGGAGCTTTAGCTAAATCAAATGGCTGAATCAACTGGCGGATCAAGCTATTTACCTTCTCTTCCTCACTGTTGTATTCCTCCAAGGTAAAATCACAAGATTTTGCAATTTTTTGCATCGGACCAGTAGCATGGTTTTCAAAACTCGTGCGCAAACTTTCATGCCGTGCTACCAATTGCTGAAAGCAATTTTCCAAACGTTCCTTGTCCAAGGCTCCTTTGATGCGTAAAACATTGGGTACATTATAGGTCAGCGAATCCTTATCTAGCTGGTGCAATACATACATGCGCTGCTGCGCAAATGACAGTGGAAAAAAGTCAGCATCTTTAGCAGCGTGGATCGCTTGATAATCCACAGACTTACTATTTTCTATAAGGGTCGCTAAATTTTGAATATTTTTACAAGAGAATACCGCTTCTATCCCTATTGATACCTTTAATTGTCTAGCTATTTTATTGATAAGCCTTAAGGCTTTTAGAGAGTGTCCTCCCATCGAAAAGAAGCTATTGGTTATGCTAATTTTTGATTTATCTAGCTTTAAAATTTCTGCCCATATTTTTTGTAATTGCTTTTCTACAAAAGTGCTAGGAGCCACGTAGTTCCCCTCTTGATCGAGGTGTGGCTCTGGTAAGGCCGCTTTGTCTATTTTTCCATTTGCGTTTAATGGTAAGTTTTTTAAATGAACAAAATAAGTAGGCACCATATACTCCGGAAGGTTGGCAGCCAAATGGTCTACGAGTATTTCAGGGTTGATCGTTTCTGCAGAAGCATAATAAGCCACCAAGTATTTATCTCCGTCTTTTTCTTTTGCCATTACCAAACTATTCCTGACCTTCTTGTATTGAGCAAGGAAATATTCAATCTCCCCCAATTCAATTCTGTATCCTCGTATTTTAACCTGATCGTCGATTCTACCAACAAATTCGATGTTTCCATCAGGTAGGTATTTGGCCAAATCACCCGTTTTATACATTCGTTCTCCATCAACAAAAGGATGGGCGACAAATTTTTCTTGGGTCAGTTTTTCTCTATTCAGATACCCTCGGGCTAAGCCAATTCCCGCAATACACAACTCTCCTACTTCATTGGTACCCTTCAAGCTTAGTTCTTCTGACAAGATCAACATTTCCGTATTGCTGATGGGCTTTCCGATAGGTATGGGGCCAGTCATTTCCTTGCCAACTTTATAAAAACTGGTTATTACGGTATATTCAGTTGGTCCATAATTATTGTAAATATTAAGGTTATTTGCTTTACTTAATTTTAAAAGCTCTCCAGCTGTTAGGATCATGATATCGTTCAAAGAGTATTCGCAGTTGACCAATTCCTGACAGATTTGAGTTGGAATAAAAGCATGGCTGATTTCATTTCCTTCCAAGAAAGCGCAGAGTCGATCAAGATCATAGCGAATGGCTCTGTCTGCAATCGGATAGAGGGAAGCACCGGATAGTAAGTACGGATAAATCTCCCAAATGGAAACATCAAAACCCACTCCTGCAAATAAGGTTCCTCGGCTGAGTGTATTCACTTGAAACGTTTCGCAATGCCAGTAGCAGAGGTTAATCAAACTACGGTGTTCGATCATAACGCCTTTGGGGGTACCGGTGGAACCAGAAGTGTAGATAACATATGCCAGGTTATGAGCTTGTATATTTATTTGTGGCAAAGCTGTGGGCTGTGCCGATTGCACTTTAAGAAAATCCTTTATCAAACCCTCCTCCACCGTAATATGGCAGGAGCTATTCGTTTTGATCTCTTTTATCCTAGCTTCTGGATAGGCAGGATCTATCGCAACAAATGCAGCTCCAGTTTTTAATATTGCCAATTGGGCAATAATAAGCCACTCCGACCGATCAATTTGTACCCCTACTAAATCTTCTAACTGAATTGAAAATTTATTTATTAAATAATGTGCCAATTGGTTGGACGTCCGATCTAGTGTTTGGTAGTCCATTGCTTGGTTATTGAATACAATGGCTTGCTGGGACGGGTGTTTTTTTGCTTGCTGTACAAATAACTCTACTATTGTGGAAAACATGGGGGGGCTAGCAATAGTATTACTATTGCTGACTTCCATACTTCTCAGAGTTTTGTTTGAAAATTTCATTAAATAATTGTTTTATGTTTAGCTTTATAAAATACATTTCCAGAAGAGTCGGCATCAGAGAGTCTGAAATATAGCGATGGGGAAAAGCTATTAGAGCTTGTTTAAAACTTTTACAAACTGAGGGTCAATTTAAACATGCCCTTAAATCAAATCTGGATATTTTTTTTGTAGATTTTATCCTAATCAATAAATATTTCTTCGGAGTCGATGGCAATAGAGTCTTCTTGATTGGACATCAACCATTCTTCCCTATCCAAGAAACCAGCAAACTTCTCAATGGTATTATATTTAAAGAAATCAGCGAGGTTAAGCTTCAAGTTAAACTTTTCGTAAATGATGTTTTTTACCACTAGCATTTTCAGAGAGTTTCCTCCCAGTTCAAAAAAGTTTTTGCCCGTACTGATGATGGACTTATCCAAGTGTAATACTTCTGCCCAAACACCTACGATTAACTCCTCTTTCTCAGTCGCTGGAGCCTGATAATCTTGTCCTACTTTTATTTCAGGATCGGGTAAAGCTTTTCTATTTAACTTCCCGTTGTGTGTCAAGGGAAAAACGTCCATATGAACGTAAAAAGAAGGGATCATATACCCTACTAAAACCTTCGACAAATGAGTAATAAGTTCACTTGTTGCTATTTCTTCTTTCGATATATAATACGCTACTAATTCTTTACTTTCATTCTCGCCCTTAACCACAACTGCCGTTTCTGTTATCTGCTCGTGACTTAGCAACTGAGATTCGATCTCTCCCAATTCAATACGGAAACCACGTATTTTAATCTGATTATCCATTCGCCCTAAGTATTCAATATTCCCGTCGGGGAGCCATCGGGCCAAATCGTTCGTTTTATAAATACGCTCTCCTTCTTTAAATGGATTGGCAATAAATTTGGCATCGGTCTGGACTTGGTCGTTTAAATATCCTCTAGCCACACCGACTCCACCAATACACAACTCTCCAGGGACGCCCTCTAGCTGCAAGTGATTATTGGAATCTAATATATAGGCCGATAGGTTTTTTATTGGCTTACCGATCGGTACTATTGATGCATCCCTGTAATTTTTGGTGGAATACCTAGCGCAGTAGATCGTAGCTTCTGTTGGGCCATAAAGATTTTCGAATTTAATATTGGTATTTAAATCATTGAATTGACGAACTAAATGTTGTGGCAATTCCTCTCCTCCGCTGATGATGTAAGAAAGGCTATCCATCATTTTTAACTTCTCCTCATTTAGCCCTGCAATAAAAACAGAAAACATGGAGGGCACAAAATTCATATGGCTTATCCCATATTGGGCTATCGTTTCCAAGATTACATCAGCATCTCCTTCTGCCCCAACGGGAAGAAGGGTCAATGAGCCTCCGTTTAAAAACCAACCAAATAATTCTGCCACCGAGATATCAAAAGTATAAGTGGTTTTGAGTAAAAAACTATCTGTTTCTTGCAGCGGATATTCTTCATCCAAAGTCTGGATAAAGTTAGATAGGGAACGGTGCTCAATCATTACCCCTTTAGGCTTTCCAGTAGAACCAGAAGTAAAC
Source organism: uncultured Saprospiraceae bacterium (assembly GCA_964419315.1). GTDB lineage: Bacteria > Bacteroidota > Bacteroidia > Chitinophagales > Saprospiraceae > CALLVY01. The sequence continues at coordinate 16,459 of CAYQRA010000021.1, forward strand.
ATGACATATGCCAGATCAGTGGCCTCCACTTTTACAGGAATCGATTGAAGATTACTTTTTTCGATTAAAGTAGGTAAATCATCCAGATGGATTGTTTTACAGGAGTTTGTCAAATTCGTATTTTCAAAAGTTTTTCTAGTGACTAATACTTTTAAGCCCGACTCTTTAATGATGGTATTTATTCGTTCTACCGGATTCTTGGTATCTATAGGAATGTAAGCACAACCGGCTTTTAAAATTCCGTAAATTAAAGGAAGTAAATCCATTTCTCTTTCCAGCAGGATGCCTACAAAGTCACCAACTTTCAATTGTTCTTTTTCCACCAAGTAGGCGGCGACCTGATCTGATTGTTCTTTTAATTCCTGATAGCTTAGCGTTCTTGTCTGCGATTGTAAAGCGATGTTGTTTGGTGTTGCAGCCGCTTGCGCATCAAATAAATCTAGTATGGTATGTAGAGATGGAAAAGGATTCGGTACTGGGTTCAACTCCACTAAAAGTCTTTCTTTTTCTTTCGGGGAGAGAATATCAATAGCTGTTAAAGCGATATTTTCATCAGCAATTATAGTGCTTACGATTTTTTTGAAATAGTTAATAAATTTTTCTATCGTTTCTTTTTTAAACAAGGCCGTAGTGTACTCGATACTCAGTTGTAAAGCCTCTGGGGTTTCAATAGCAGTCAAGGTAAGATCAAATTTTGAAGTAAGGTCTCCAGTAGAATAAGATCCAAGAGACAAGCCCGGGAATTCGAAAGTCGGTTCTTCAAAATTTTCGTAGGAAAACATCACATCAAACAAAGGATTACGACTTGTATTACGATCTACATTTAATGCTTCAATCAAATCTTCGTATTGAAAAGATTGGTTGTCAAAATATTGCAGTAAGCGGGAGCGTAAATCGTCTAAAAACTGGTTATAGGTCAATGCCCCTTTAGGGTAAGTTCGCAGGGGCAAGGTGTTGACAAATAAGCCAAAAATATTTCCTAAATCTGGATGTCCCCTTCCTGCCACGGGAGTACCAACGATAATATCTTCTTGCCCACTCAATTTATTGAGTAAAACAACAAAGATCGAAAGGGTAACGGTAAACAAGGTCGTTTTCTTACGAGCTGCCAGCCCCTTCAAATGATCTATGGTCTCCTTATTCAGGTTGAAATTAAGGACTTGGCCTTCATAAGAAATATTCAAAGGGCGTTCGAAGTCAAGGGGTAAATCCAAAAAATCACTCTCTTCCGAAAATGCTTCTAACCAAAAAGTTTTTTGCTTCGCCAAACTTTCTTGTTGTTCTTCTCCCTGTTGCCATTCCGCATAGTCTTTGTACTGAAAAGAAAGAGGTGGAAATGTTTCTCCTTTGTAAAAAGCCATAAAGTCTTTCATCAAGATACCATGAGAAACGCCATCGGTAATAATGTGATGCATGTCTACCAGTAAGAAATATTCTTCTGGTGAAACTTCTAGTAACTTCACTCTAAGCAGTGGCCCCGTTCCCAAATCAAAAGGGCGGATAAATTCAAAAAAGAGGGTATCTACTTCAGCAGGTGTCGCATAGGCAAAATCTATTTCAAGAGACAAGCTTGGTGCTACTTTTTGAACGACTTTTTTATCAACAAAATGAATAGAAGTACGTAAAACTTCATGGCGGGCAATCAACTGATTGAAAGCATAACTTAATCTATCTTTATCAATTTTTCCTTTCAGTTCCAATGCCCGTGGCATATTATAGGCCAGTGAGTCCTTGTTAAATTCTGTGAGGAAATACAAGCGTTTTTGAGCCGAAGAAGAAGCATAGAATTCCTTTTTGGGAGCAATAGGTAATCTTTTATACTTAGTCGCCCCTTTTGCTTTTTGGATAAAAGAAATTAGCGCTTCTTTATTATCCCGGACTTCCTGAATAATATCTGTTGCATCAAGTGTCTCCGGTATTTGTAGTTTCAACTGACCGTCGACTACCTCTACTTCGATACTAAGTTCCCTGAGTTTATTAATAAAGTTCTCCATCTTAAATAGTAATTTCAATTTTATTTACCTTATTGGCTGCTGGCTTCTTGCTCAACCATTGTTGCGCTTCGATATAGCTAGCAAGTGCCTGAATAGTGGGTTTTTCAAAAAACTCAGATATCGTCAATTGCAGGTCAAACTGTTTTTGAATACGTTGAATGATGGTCAATGCTTTTAAAGAATCTCCACCAATTTCAAAAAAACTATCTTCTATCGTCAAGTCGGGTTTACCTAAAAAGCTTTGCCATAATATCATTAATTCTTTTTCCGTCGGGCTTAAAGATTCATCTACCACAAAGGAATCATCCTCGGTACTTACATCGGTTTGCATAGCCTCGTCTTCGGTTTCTTTTGAGGCAATATTATAAATACTTTGATCTAATCTCAGAGAAAGATCAGTAGTAGAAACAAGTATTTGCGGAAAATTAGCTTTGAGTGATATCGCGCTATTAAAGACCTCTAGCAATTCATCTTCATTGATAAAATTGCTTTCGACCGATCGGTCAAAATTTAATCCATCTAGGTTTACACTAACCCAGTTTTCCAATTGATTATTATTTCTAAATGAATTCAGGTAATAATCCATTGCAGTATTGGCTGCGCCATAAGCCCCAAATCGTAGCCCACCTAAAATAACCGACAAAGAAGAAGTCAACAAACAAAAATCAAGCGTTCTAGACTCCATTACTTTTCTAAGTACTTCTACTCCTTTTAGTTTTGGCGTCAATTGATTTTCAAAATCTGCTTTTGTCAAATGAGTAAGTAGGTGAAGACTAGGACCGTCTACGATTCCGGCAGCATGAATCACTCCATTTATTTGGTCAAATTTTTCTTCTACTTGGAGCACCGCTTTTTCCATTGCGGCAAAGTCGGCAACATCTCCGTTTAGATATAAAAGTTCTCCTTTGGATTTTTCAAGTGCTAGAATTCTAGTAATAATTTGTTTTGTTTTCTCATTCAATTCTGAGCTTACTCCTTTAGCTAGTAAATCTTCCCATCCTTCTCGATTGGGCAATACGGTACGCCCCAATAAAACGACTTTTGCCTCAAACTGCTTCATCAGATTTTCGGCCAACGAAAACCCTAGCTTGCCTGTGCCACCTGTAATTAAGTATACGCCATGTTGTTTAAAGGCCTGCTCTATGGGTTCTCCATTGGATGGAATTCTATCATAGGTTTGCTCCCATCTTTTTTTATTTCGATAAGAAACTACCCTACCTGGCAAACTTTCGGTTAGCTCTCGGTATAAATTGTTAATTAGTTTTTCATCAATCGGCTCTTCTAGGTCAACATTTACACTATTTACGCGCAAGGAAGGAAACTCTTGTGGTAAGACTTTCAGCAAACCCAGAGCCATCGATTTAACTGGCGAAATTATTTTTTCATTAAATACATCATGAAGGTTGGCAGTAAGTAAAACAATCTGCTTTAAAAAATTTCCTTTAAACGTATCATGATGTGCTTTGATAATATTTACTAAGCTAAATAAAGAATGATCTAATGCAATTTTGGAGGCCATCGTTTCTTTTTCTGCGGTAAAAGACCAAGCGTGGATCAAGCGATCTGGTACCAACTGCTGTTCTGCTAAGTGCTTGTAAAGTTCGTGAATATCATTCTCCGCAGAAGGATTAACTTCATAAACTAGTGGGCTAATTTTTTTGAATTGATCCGCTATTTTTACGCAAATAATAGAATCAGTATGCGCTGCTACTTTCTTTTGTAAAGCAGTACTCAAACCCAAATCATCTGCAAACATCAAAGTACAATTACTGGTTTCAAAGCCAGAAGATTTCAAAAACCCAGCAGACAATTTCCAGGAAGGTGCATAGAGCCATTTTGAAAGATCTTCATTCTTCATGTCGAGTTGATTCCTCGTCATCTCGGCTATCATTTCGTAAGAATTTACAATAGCCGGATATTTTATTTTATCGAATGAGTAGGTCGGCAAGGATACTTTCCGTCGGAATTCGTTCTCATAAAACTGGCTCCAATTCGGTGTGATGCCTGCACTCCACAATTGACCTAAGCCACCTAATAAGAAACTTAAATCATTGGTTTTTTCTTTTGGATGTCTGACCAAATTAATGGTCTTATGATTTCTGGTTTTCAGGCGATGAGCCCCTAAGAGGGAGTTCAAAGTTTTTCCTGGTCCCACCTCAATAAAGGTCATCTGGGCTTGTTGCAACAAAACGCCAATCCCTTGCTCATACTTAACGGTGTGTCGCAGGTGGTTTACCCAATACTTTGCTTGTGAAACTTCTGCGTCTGTAGCCGGTTTTCCGGTGACGTTAGAGATAAAAGGAATTTGAATAGCACCAAAGGAAATTTGCTTTAACTCTTCTTCAAATTCTTCCAGTACGCCATCCATCATTCGAGAATGAAAAGCATGAGAAGTTCGGATTTCCTTACAGAGGAATCCCTTATTTTCGGCTTCTATTTTAAAGGCATCGATAGCTGCGTTTTCTCCGGAGACAACACAATTTTCTGAGCTATTGACCGCAGCTAAATCTACCTCTTGGAAATTGTGTAGCAAGGGCAAAAGTTTTTCTTCTGCAATTGCAATGCTTAACATTTTACCTTTGGGTAATTTTTGCATTAAGCCTCCTCGTTTCACCACAATCCGCAAGGCATCTTCCAATGAAAAAACTCCACTCAAACAAGCCGCGACATACTCTCCGATACTATGTCCTAGCAGTACATTGGGTTGGATACCCCAAGCCATTAATAATTTGGCCACAGCATATTCAAGAATAAAGAGTAAGGGTTGTGTATACTCCGTTTGATTTATTTTTGCACTAAGTTCACTTTCTGTATCCGCAAAAATAATGGCTTTAAAATTGGTGTCTGTAAATCGCTTTAAGAGATCAAAGCAGTGATCCATTTCCTTGCGGAATAAAGGTTCTTTCTCATATAGATCCAAGCCCATGCCGGCATATTGAGCACCTTGGCCAGAAAATAAAAATGCGATATTGGATTTTCTATCCAACAAAGCTTCCGTTCGAGTGATATATTCTTCTTTGGGTAAATATTGAGCATAACCCAAAGTTCCGATTCCA
>CAYQRA010000022.1:0-21383 GCA_964419315.1 uncultured Saprospiraceae bacterium
TTTGAGAAAAGGCATTTACTTAACCGACATTAGAAAAGAAAAAAATAAAGAAGAAAAAGAAATCTTACATTTTCGACTTCTTCGATGTTCAAGTAATTTGACTGGACCCACCGATAATTTTAGGGCAAGCGATCGTACCATAATAGAAGCCATTAATGAGGCGGCAAGTTTGGTTTTTGAGCAGGAGGCAAAATTGAATCATGTACTCGCCCAAATCTATTTGAATAAAAAAACCACAGGGGAGAAAGCAAAAGAAACTAAAGCAAAAATTAAAGCCCATTCTGATAAAACAAAAGATATGCTAAAGGAGGGCGTGATTGCTTTTTGTACCTTCTATGATGCTTCTAATTTTCAAGAATTAAAACCTTCTAAAGTTGATTGTTTTGATTGGTGTTATAAAAATACAAGCGGTCTGACTAGACTTTATTTTAAACTAAAAAAGTCAGTGACCGATGATACATTGACCAAGGAATTTAGTGTAACGTTATATCCAAATTCCGTTTTTATGATTCCACTTTTGACCAATAGGCTTTATACCCACGAAATTCGACCGTCTATGTTGAATATTGATCGGATTCCAACACGGATGGGCTATGTGGTAAGAAGCTCAAAAGCGGAAGCATTATTTATGGATGATCAAACTTTCCTTAAAGAAAATGGGACATTGGTGAGTTTAGAAGACCTGAGTGAAGCGTCAATGATTGATCTAAAAAGTTCCTATTATGAAGAGAATAAAACAGGGCATACCATCAAATATGGTAAGGTTCATTTTAGTATGAATTTGGGGGATTATCAAAAACCAATTTATTGAGCCATGCAACAAGAAAGTAATAAGCTCGGCTTTTATAAATGGACACTTCCTTTGCAAAAGGATTTGTTTTTTGATTTGTCTTCTTCTATTGATTTCGAGGAAGTTGGAAAAGGAAGAAAAGGCAATCATTTGACCAAGATGGAAGATAAAGGAGTGCCACTTGTAAGAACGACTTCCAAGTATAATATCCCCGCTCATCAGTTTTCTGATACCCACGATTTAATAGCGGAGCGCATATTGAGCATTGCCAAAAATGAAACGGAATTAGAGGCGGCTGCCATCTCGTTCAATCATGCTTTAATTGAAATCTACGATAGCAGCTATTTCAAAATGAAGTACCATTCCGATCAGGCTTTGGATTTAGAGATGGATTCTTATGTAGCTCTTTTTTCTTGTTATGAACGACCAGAAGAAATCGCAGCGCCTTTTTTGAGGAGGCTAAAAGTAAGAAACAAAGTCACCAAGGAAGAACAGGAGTTTACTTTAGAAAATAACTCCGTTATTTTATTTTCCTTATCGACCAATTCAGAGTACCAGCATAAGATTATATTAGATGCTTCTTCGAACCAAAAAGATTTGCTGGCCGATAATAGATGGTTGGGGATTACCTTTCGGAAATCAAAAACGTTTATTCAGTTTAAAAACGATTTGCCTTATTTTGCCAATGGAGAACCCTTGGCATTGGCGGATGAAAACCAACAAAGGGCATTTTATAAATGGAGAGGTCAAGAAAATAAAAGTAGGGATTTTGTCTATCCCCCAATAGCCTATACGCTGAGTAAAGGAGATACCTTAATGCCCGAAAAATAATTCTTGTGGATGTTGAATTGAAAATTGATGTTATTTTTTAGATATTTAGCTTTATCTTTCGAAAGCGAGGCAAAAAATAAAGCAATGAAAAAAATATCCATCCTAATTCTAATCACCAGTCTACTATCCTGTAGATCTCAGGTTACCGAAAATAGTAAATCAGCAAACCAAGTTTCCATCGCGACCATTGCGGAGCAAAAAATTAAGGAATCGAATATACAGCATGCGATAGATTGGCTGGCAGAAAGTAAGAAGTTGGAAGCATTTGTGCTAAACGAAGCGGAAATAAATGCTTTAGGATATCAGCTTTTATACAATTATAATCAACCAGCAGATGCTTTAAAAATATTTGAACTAAACGTTGAATTATTTCCTAGCTCTGCCAATGTATACGATAGCGCAGGGGAGGGACTTTTTGTGAACAAAGATTATCAAAAGTCTATAGCCTATTATCGAAAATCTATGGAGCTGAGTGCTAAGGTGCAATTTCACCAATTGGGTTATTTGCCGCCCAAAGAATACCAAGCTACTTCATTGCCCAAGGAGGTGACCCAATTATTTGAGCAAGAAGGCGATTGGGAAAACGACATTGCTTTCGTCTACGTACAAGGTGGTCCTGATTTGCAATTGAACATTGGCCCGAGAGATGGTTTACATTTGATGCCTAATGATTCTAGTCTGCTGAAGATTTATCCTTATCAAGGACAAATGTTGAATCCGGATTTATTGGCTTGTAAACCCCTTTTGACGGAGGCTCAAAGTGCTTTTGAAAATGCCCAGAGTGTAGAGATTTTAGATAAAGTGATCCAATATTTAGTGTCGCAAAAAAAGAAGGTTTTTCTAATTGGCCATTCTTATGGCACTTCGATCTGTATGGAATATGTACATGCAAAAAATAATCAGGCAGAAAAAGTGGTCCTAATGGGTTTGGATTTGGATGAAGACATTAGTAGTTGGGAAACACTAAAGTCAGGAGAATACATTCGTTGGGAAAATGGAGAAAAACCTTATGCAAGAGTGATTTTTGGAAATATTCCAGCCGAACATCCCTCGAAAGAATCTTTTGATCGAGTTGCGGATAATCTGACCATGATGGTAAAATCCAATATGGCAAAGAAATATACCACTTTGTACCAAGCGGCTGATTTTAAAAATATCATTTCTGTTTATTCTACTCATGATGAAGCGAATGGTCGAAAGTCTAAAGAAGAATTAGCGATTCTAAAACAGCAGGGAACGACAGTGGTGGAGATAGAAGGAGATCACCATGATATGTTGACTTCGGAGTTTATGACGGCTCTTTATGAACATCTTGTAAATGGTGAACCGCTCGGGAAAAGGTATTAAAATAAATCTTGAACTTAAGAACTAAAAAAAACTAAAATGAAGTATTTTTTTATAGGGTGTTTGGTTCTTTTACAAAGTTCCTCTGGTTGGAGTCAGGTACAAATTGGGCAAACCTTATTTGGAGATTCTACCGATTTATATTTTGGTGCAGCAATAGATATTTCTGATTCTGGTAAGCGGATAATTATTGCAAGTCAAGATAGTTTGCAAAAAGTGAGAACCTATGAGTGGTCTGGAAATAGTTGGATAGAACTTGGAAGCCCCTTTAAAACTATGGGGAAGTCTGGATGGGATTTTGTCAGTATTGCAGGAGATGGAAATACCATTGCGATGAACTGGGGAGATACTCTAAATGATTTTAAAATTAGAGTTTTCGAATGGGAAAATAATGCTTGGGAGCAAAAAGGCAATCCTATATTACCTCTCGAAAGCAGTATAAGATTTTCATCCTCACTGTCCTTAAATTCGGATGGAAGTGTAATTATAATTGGAGATGAAAAAAATGTTGAAAATCATAGTTGCGGAGGAAAGGTGCAAGTATTTCGCTTTCAAAATGATGATTGGTCACAAGTAGGACAGGACATAGATAGCTCTAGCCCCGGTGCTCTTTTGGGAGAAGTGGTTGATATTTCAAAAGATGGAAAAAGAATTTTTATTCAAGCAAGAGGAGATCGAAATTATAGAGTTTTAGAACTAAATAGTCCAAATGAATACTGGAAATCTTTTGGGGATAAAATTACGGATGAAATTGCAGCTGTTAATTTAAGTGTCTACAATTCTTTGGGTGGAAATGGAGAAGTTTTACTGTTTAGTGGTAAAGCTGGAAATGCGATAGATTCCACTTGTTTAGTTTATTTAAAGTACGATGATGGGGCTTGGCAATTAGCAGGTAAATATTGTAAGTTTGCCCCAACGTTTAACGCAGTTAATACTTTTCAAGAAGTAAGTGTCTCAAAAGATGGCAATATTGTAGCTGCGGTATATAAAAATATCGAAGCTCTTCGGTCAATTCACTTGTTTCGATTTAGTGATGGAGAATTTATTCCTTTCGGAGATTCTATTATGGTCGGGAATGGATTTGGATGGAATATGAGGTTAACGGAAGATGGAAGATTTCTTATGGTGTCGGGTAAGAATACCGTTGAAGATGCTGGAAAAGTGAAAGTTTTTGAATTAGATTTTTCGACGTCAATTAGTGATGCTTTAGAGGGAAATTTTTGTTATAAAGTATTTCCGAATCCAACATCGGATCACCTAAATTTTGCTGGAGATTTGACTAAGGTAAAAGTGATTAACATTTATGATGTTTTAGGAAATTTGATAGAAAGTCATCGTGGTTTTCTCCAGCCTTTGGAAATTAGTCATCTCGAAAAAGGAATTTACTTTTTAGAATTGATAGGGGAGTACCAAAAGGAAAATATTAAAATTGTGAAGCAATAAAAATCGAAGCTGTCAAATTTAATGGAGATTATTTTGTATCATACAATGAAATTGTATTCTCTTAAAATGAAGCGTTTTTTTGCATAAAAAAGAAAATATTATTCTCTAATAAAGAATTGTATGTAAATTCCCAAAGCCATTAGGTGGTCACATTAAATCATGGCAGATTCCATGTAAACTTAAATAAAAATATGAAAAAGCTATTACTAATTATTCCATTCTTCTATTTTGCGATTAATTTGAGTGGTCAACTTACTGAAATACCCACAGAGATAGAGGAACCTCGTTGTATGGCTTTAGATGGATCCAATCTCTATGTCTCTGATCGTTCTGCGGATAAAATATATGTAGTAGACCTAGGATTACCTGTTCCTGTTACGGCTGAATTTCTGACAGGAATAACGGAACCTACCGCTATTGTATTGAATGGAAATGACCTCTATTTTTGTGAGTACCCTGTAGGGACAATTTTTAAAGTAGATATAACTGCAACTGATCCAATTCCAGAATTGGTCATCAGTGATCTAGACGGGCCAAATGGATTATTGATCAATGGAAACGATTTATACATTTGTGAATCAACGGGCGATAAAATATCAAAGATAGATATAACAGAAACCGATCCGACTCCAGTGCAGGTGGTCTCAGGTTTGAGCTTTCCAAATGGTATGGCGCTCTATGGAAATGACCTATACATCGTACAACCAACGGGCGATAGACTTTCGAAAATTGATATAACCGAAGTAAATCCCATTCCGATGAATGTTTTGACGAACTTAATGACGCCTGTTCGGTCTCCAGTAATAATGGGGGATGAGTTGTACTTCTCCGAATATGACGCCGATAGGATTGTAAAAATAGATCTAACAGCAGCTAGCCCGAGTCCGACTGATTTTATTACCGGAATCAGTAATCCAGCCAGTTTAATACTGGATGATGCTTGTCTCATTATAGCAGAAATAGGCGAGAATAAAGTACTGAAATATCAATTCGATGTTGTTGCGACAACAGCGGTTGCGGAGCTTAGTCAAATAGCACTATTTCCTAATCCTGCCAATGATTATTTAAAAATCTCTAGTGATCAGCTCTTTAATGATTTGCAAATTATGGATATCAATGGTAGAATTTTAAAAAGCATTTCTGGTACCCAGCAAGAAATAGAACTTGCTGTCGATTTTTTGGAATCTGGTATTTATTTTATTGAAATAGATCATCAGCGAACATTGAAATTTATCAAAGAGTAAGGAAAATGTTGGCTGTCTAAAAGAGATTAGATAGAAAAAGTAACTTTGGGAAATTTTTTTAATGAACTAGGAAAATTATAGAAATGCAAGACTTACTTTTTGCAAGAATGAGGAATATTCTAATTACCAGAGAAGTGATATGGGAAGAAAAGAAGATGATGGGTGGGATCACTTTTATGATTGATGATAAAATGTGTTTTGGTACTTTCAAAGGCGGCTTACTTTGTCGCATTGATCCAGCAGAAAGAGATCAATTATTGAGGGAAACGGATGCAGAAATAATACGACAGGGCGGTCGAGAGATGAAAGGATATGTACACCTACAAGCTCCAAGTTATGAGTCCGACCAAGAGTTGGAGTTTTGGATCTCTAAGTGTTTAGCCTTTAACCCCAAGGCTAAGGCAAGTAAGAAAAAGAAAAAATAGTTTTTGTCGAGATAGTGGATCTATTATATGGAGTTAAATAGACACTTTTTAAGTTTTAACAGTCAAATAACATATTTTCGCAAAAAAATACTAATTTTAGAGCAGCTTATAGCGGTAGCCGAAAAGCTTATAGAGTAGGCAAATTTTATAATTTAATTTTATCCAAATGATTAAAAAGTTACTTTCCCTAACGTTATTATCTTTTTTCTGTTTATCAACTGCTTTTGCAGTAGTTTCTCTGAACACGGTTCAAGATAATGAAGTTTTAACCGAGGAAGCTAGTTCTTCTTTAGCAATTCACAAAAGCATCCAAAATGATTTGGAAGCGAAATCATCGAAAGAGAAATTGTCTAAAAAAGAACAAAGACTTCTTAAAAAACTAAAAAAATATGAAGCAAAAGAAAATGCCGGAGGTAATAGAAGCTGGATCGCAGCTATGATTATCTCTTTTTTCCTAGGAGCATTAGGTATTGATCGGTTTTATTTAGGCTATATTGGTCTAGGTGTTATCAAATTACTAACGCTTGGAGGATTAGGGCTATGGGCTTTGATCGACTTTATCTTAATTATTATCAAAGTGATTAAGCCAAAGAACGGCAATTATACAACCTAATCTTTTTATCTGTTCTTTAAAATGCAGATGATTTAATTCCAATATAGTTAGAGCTATATTGGAATTATTTTTTTGGGGAAGTCTAATCCTCAACCTGTCTAGCGGAACTGCTAGGTGGAATTGGTGAATGCCAAATAATTTGCTTCCCATTCTTAAAGTAAAATCCTAAAATGAATCCATGAAATCTCCATGTGCTTTTAACTTAAAATGAAAATAGAACCATGAAAGTAAAAAGAAAAGCAAACCAAAGAGAAGAAGTTCTTTTAGGGATAAGACCCGATAAATATTTGGTGTATGCCGATGTTTCGGGAAGCCTAAATTGGGAAAGTAAAGACTATTTTGAAGCTTTGGGAAAGGAGCCCGCCTATCTTGTGGAAGATGAAATAATGCAAGGACAAAAAGTCGTTGAAATTTTTAAAAGAAAATATGATTTAGATTTCCCTATCGGAAAATTGGAATGGAATGAATCTTTAACCCCGCTCTATTTTAAACGCAAAAGAACGAAATTGGCTTTGGAAAGTATTGGAATGGGGGATTTGTTTCCTGCTACGGGAGGTGTTTATTCGGATGACTTTTATTTTTCTATGCTCGTTGGGAAGTTTGAAACGATTAACGAGATCATTGATTCTTCGTTAAGAGAAGAGGAAGCTCATTCTAGGTTTGACTGGTACAAAACCTTTGAGGAAGAAATTGCTAACCAGGAATTAACGGATGCCGCCCTAGAAAAAGGAATCATTGAACTATGCCGTTTGGTATCTGCAAAAATAATTAAAGGAAAATATAGCGGTTATTTATTTACTGATATTTATGCCATTTGGAGAACTTTTTTGCTAGGTGCTGAGTTTTTGAAATATGGAGAGCTAAAGATACTGGATAACCTAGAACCAAAGTTTATTGGTGTTTTCAAAAAAGGATCAGTCTGTTACCATTTCCAATATCAATTTTTTGTTTGTTGAAAACTAAAACCGAAAAAATGAATTTTGAAATCCATAAATCCATGGAGATTTTAAGTAGAACTCCTGCGACCTTAACCTCATTGCTCAGCGGCTTATCTGAAGGATGGCTACACCAAAATGAAGGGGAAAATACTTGGAGTCCGCATGACGTACTCGTCCATTTAATCCACGGAGAAAAAACCGATTGGATACCACGCGCAAAAATTATTTTGTCGAATGCGGAGAATAAAAACTTTGTGCCCTTTGATCGCTTTGCTGGATTGGACGAAGAGCAAAAAAAACCGATTGAAGCATTATTAGAAGAATTTTCCGCCATTCGAACTGAAAATTTAGCAAGCTTGAAATCCATGTCTATCGAGGATTCCGATTTATTGAAGATTGGCTTTCATCCTGAATTTGGGGAAGTCCGTTTGCAAGAGCTTTTGTCAACTTGGGTGGTTCACGATCTAGGACATATTGCTCAAATTTCTAGAGTGATGGCGAAGCAATACCAAACGGAAGTTGGGCCGTGGATTGCTTATTTGGGAATATTTAAATAAAGTCTAGCCAAGTAGGAAGGATGATGAGAAACTTGCTAGAATACCTAGCCATTAAAACGAATAAACAAATAAAATAAAATGCGAATTCTATTCCTACTATTATTGATGTTGGTTTACACCAATTCTTTTTCGCAAAAAAGCTTTAGCAAGCAAAAACTATTCGAAGATTTTGACTATGCCGTCAAAGAATTGAAGTCGCAGCATCAAGGGATTTACCAATATGTGGATCAAGAAAAAGTTGACTCAGAAATTTCAAGTTTAAGAGCAGAGATCAAACCCACTATGTCGAGATTGGAGTTTTACCAATTGATGAGGAAACTGATCGCTTTGGCAAATGAAGGCCACGGTTCGGTGAAATTGCCGAAAAGGACTCGGACGAAAATGGGTTTGTCCAAATCTTTTTTTCCATTAACGCTTAAGTTTTTTGATAAGGAATTAGTGGTGGTGCAAAATTATGGGGACGAAGTAGCTGGCTTGAGTAAGGGCATGAAAGTTTTGTCGATCAATGGTGAATCCGTGGAAGCGATTAGCAATAAACTTTTCCCCTTAATCGCTACGGACGGTTTTAATGAGACTGTTTTGCATGAATGGGTCGCTGGAGTAAATTTGTGTTTGCTCTATCGATTGGTCTATGGAGCCGCAAGGGAATTTACTGTAGAGGTGATTGCGGCCAATGCGACTGAAAGTAAAACCCTAGTTCTTCCTGCGATTCGATACACCACCTTTAAATCAAAAAACGCCAAGTTCCAACCTAAGTACTTTAATTATAAAAAGTTTTTCTTTGCAGCAATAAACGATTCTATTGCCTATTTGAGTATTCCTACTTTTGGCTCTGGCCCGATTGATTATCCGAGCTATTTTGCAAAGCAATTTAAAAAGATTGATTCTTTAAAAATAAAACATTTGATCCTCGATATTCAAGCCAATGGGGGAGGAACGGAGGGAAACGAAAATTTACTTTTTAGCTATCTGGCAAAAGATAAAGTACAGAAGTACAAAAAGGTTACGATGCTTCCAAAGCCTTACGATAAGAATAAAAAAGACAAGGATTACCTCTTTGATAAATGGGAATTAAAAGGTACAATGGCTGAACGGGGAGCATTTACCCTTTACAGCGATTATTATTCAGATCTTGGCTATGCACCTCCTCAGGAAAAATACATTTACGACCAACAAGTTTATGTCTTGATCAGCGGCTATACTTTTTCTGGTGGAGCAGAATTTGCGAGTTTGCTCAAGATGACCGAGCGTGCTCTTTTTATTGGAGAAGAAACAGGAGGGGCTTACGAAGGAAATGTCAGTGGCTATTCAGAAAGCATTAAACTACCGAATACAAAAATAAAAATCAAAATTCCTACCGTTCATTTCCAAATAAATGTAAATCCAGCACTAAGAGGTAGAGGCGTACTTCCCGATCACCGAATTCCTCAAACTTGGGAAGATTATCTGGATACCCAAAACTCAAAGTTAGAATTTGCCAAAGATTTAATAAGAAATCAAAATGATTTGCGGTAAAGGGAGCTAAGGCATTTTCACTGGACTCTACTTCTTTTTGACCTACTCCTGAATATTGAAAAAACAAGCAATGAAACAACTTTTAATTCTAGCCCTTCTAATTTTTCCGTTCCTAAAAAGTTTTGCTCAAATAGGTGATCCTGAAAAGAAAGCTGTGATTGATTCCATCGTGCAAAAACTGGCCAAGAAATATTCCATTGTTGGACTCTCCATCGGTATCGTAAATCAGGACAAAAAAGCAACACATCATTTTGGTCATACCGATCAAAGCAAAAAATATCCCATCACCGATAGTACTTGCTTTCACTTAGCTTCTGTGTCCAAACTTTTTACCGCTACCGCCATTCTACAATTAGTAGAAAGGAACCAGTTAAAATTGGAAGATAAACTCGTTGATCTCCTCCCTGATTTTAAAATGAAAGATCAACGATACAAAGCCATTAGCATTGAGCACCTCCTCACACACACCTCCGGTTTGCCTTGGGATAATAAACTAAAAGAATCCCCTGATGATCAAAGTGCTAGTCAATTCTATTTGCAAAATTTGCAAAACAAAAAACTAAACTTTAGCCCTGGAGGGAAATTGTCTTACAAGACTTATAGCAATGTTGCCTATGATTTATTGGGCATCCTTATCGAAAAAGTCACAGGGGAATCCTTCGAGCAATACATTGGTGAAAATATACTGCATCCGCTAAAGATGAATCAAAGTACTTATTTCTATGAAAGCATTGATTCCTCAAAATTGGCGATTCCCCAAATTGTCGCTGACGATTCCAAAAAAATCAAACGCCTCAATTTTCAGGGGATAGATCACAAAAGAAAGCCCCTCCTCGATGGAAGCCCACTCGCCCTAGAATCCTATGATGTTTATGGGGAAGATTATGAGCACAATCCCAGTGGTAATTTAATCGCTACCGCCGTAGAACTCAACCAATGGATACACCACCACCTAACACTCTATTCCAATCGCAATGTGGATGGTCTCTTAGCGCCAAGTACGCTCCAAGCCATGTGGAGCCCCCAAAGAAGAATTTCCAATAGCACTACTTCGATTGGCTGGGGCTGGTGGATTCGTGAAGATGCAGAACTCGGGCAGACGGTTTTTCATGTAGGCAATAATCCGGGTTTTTGTAGCATCTTGATGATTTGTCCAGAGCAGAATTTTGGGATTGTAGTGCTTTGTAATGGCTGGTATGCACAGGAGGCGGTGTGGTATCAGATTGGGGAGGCGATTGCGAAATTGTATGTTGGAAAATCTAAAGGTCAACAAAGAAAATAGTGCAGATTCCTTTCCAAAAATTAAAATAGAAAAATGAAAACTTCCACGGCCCTAAGTATTTTTATGTTTTTGCTTTGGCTAATTATTGCAGCTTTGGTTTTTCTCTTTGCTTTTAAAACAAGAGACAATATAGAAGCCTATTATTCCACTATTGATTTAGAATTTACGGGTCTTGTTTATGAGATATCTTCCAAAGATAATACAAGAGGAATGCTTCATTTAAATTTAGTGGAAAGTTCTGTCGATGCTTATGATGTCCGAGATCAAGAAAGCGTCTATTTGTGTGTGATCAAAAACGACAAGGCAGATTTGATAACTTCTGGGATAAATAGGGTAACGGTTGGAGATACTATCCGAGTGGATGCGAAAGCCAGAAAAGTTCAATTAATTAGAGATGAAGTAGTGGTGGATACTTGGACAACCCATATGTCAAATACTTTTTTTGCCTTTTATTTTTATCGAAAATTGCATAAGCTTTGATGCTCGTATAGCTCGGCGCTTGGGTCTGTTGCATACCCTTGTTTCAACTGAGTTTGGCAAAGCTTAAGGAAAGCTTCACCTTAATTGCTTATAGAATTTTTCCATCACAATAGAATGCGGAAGCGTAACGCCAGAGAGCACGATGATTAGTGCAAGAGGAATAAGATTAACCGCATCATAAAAGTATAAAACGCCTGATAGCAAAGCTATTCCTAGGATGGATACAAGGGTTAATGGGAAGCAGAGCATAAGAAATTGTTTACCCGAATTGATCTTTGCAGATAGATGGCAAAATTGATACTCTTGAGTCACCACTCTTAGAGAATGAATGAATATAAAAAACAAAGAGAAAGCAATGAAAGGAGCAATTAATTTAAAAGATACAAGGATCAGAAATATTAGAAACAGCTCCATCGAAATGGTATGCAGTGGAAGTTTTATAGAATTTGCTAGTATTAGGAATGTTGCTAAAAACAGCCCGATGCAAACGATGAGCATTTTACTGGCATTTAAAAGGAAAAAATTTAAAATGGGAAAAGAAGTATCAAACTGATTGTTTAATGCCATCAACTCAGAACTGTTAAATGCCATAGGAGAAATAATGACGATGCTACCCCAAAGGACATAAAGTAATTTGTTTAATAGAGGAGGTCCGAATTGATATTCTTCGAATTGGGATTGTCCAAAATGATAAGCAGAAATAAGTAGAAAAAAAGTGGCCGCTGTCGTTATGGAAAAAGCCCATAAACCAATGAAAGCAAACATGACTAAAACATAAATAAAGATGAAATTTCTATTGGATTTTTCCGAGTCTACTCCATACAGAATATGATCAAGAGAGCCATGAGCAATACCGATGGTTAATATTCCGGCACAGCATAAAACTTGTAAAACAATATTGATCATCTCTATGTCCAGACTGATCAATTGAAGAACAATTAGATTTAAAACAATATAAATGAATGTATATAATTTCATTGGTGGGAATTGAGTACTTGACGGAATCAAATAGATAATCCCGCCAAGTACTTACAATGATAGAGAGAGTATGAGACAAACAAAATTATGATTTTGAAATCCCAAAGAATCTCTATTTTAAATTATTAGATTAGGTCATTTGTGATTTTTGCCCTATGTTACTTTGGCTGATGGCCAAACTATAGACAACCAATCCAAATCCGATTTTATTTACAGCATCTGCAATGTTATAAAACAAATCGACATTTGAGGAATCCCAACCTAGCGATACATTCAACCAACCTCCAGGCATACACATGTAGCCAATTGGATAAATGGCCCAACCGGCCAATACAAACCAAGCTAAAATTCTTACACTTCGTTTAATGGCAGGGTTTTGAGATTTTTCTGCCAATTGTGCGACTTCTCCCATCCAAGCAGTATACAAAACATAAATGTACCCTAAGGTAGATAATACACCATAGATCACAGAATGAGAAGTACTTCCTCCTTCAGGATTAAATGCTTCTCCGATGTAACCGAAAACAAGCATCCATACTGATGCGATGATTAATTTCCACATTAAGCCCTTCGAGGCACCAGCGGCTTTGGTTAACAGATAAAATTCCACGCACATGAGTGGAACCGTTAGGGTCCAATCAATATATCTTAGTGCCGTAGGATTTTCTCCGGTAGCTAAATAATAATCTCGCATGTAGTAGTAGTGAACTGCTGCGATAAAAGTAATTAGACCTGAAATTAATAAAGATAGTTGCCATTTTGGATCCACCCGAGATCTTTCGAAGAAGAAAAAAACAGAGGCGGCCATCATAGCCATGTATCCGGTGAAGAAGGTAAACGCGACAGGATCGTCTTTAGGAATTGTAAGAATTTCTAAGGTTAGCATGTTGGTTTGGTTTTAGATTGTTAATAAAAGTTCGCACAGAAAACAGCGTTTTGGATAAATTGTTTAGAACTTTCAATATTTACTGAAACATTAATTGTTTTACATATTCTAATTTTGTAATTATGTAAGTGGATTTAAGAAAGCAGAAATAGAAGCGATTTTGCGGCTATTTTTAAGGAAAAATAGGGGGAGTACAGAGGATTAAATTCCTTAAATATTTGTTTAAGAAGGGAAGATTGATTATCATTTTTTTTCAAAAAAAAACAGTTTCAGAAGTCCAAAACTTCTTAATTTTCGTAATTAAATTTTGGATACTTTAAACGATATGAAATGAAAAAAGCGAACTATTTATTGCTAGTGATGATGTTGTTAAACATGTTTTTTGCCTTTGGGCAAAAGCAATCGAATTTTAAACCAGTCTTTAAAAAATCGAAAAAAACAACGCACAAAATACCCAAGGGACAGCAATACACTTTTGGATATTTGGAAGTTTTAGAAAATAGGAATAATCCCAATTCTAAGACCATTAAAATGCCTGTCTATATTTTTAAGAGTAGGAGTGAAAACCCCAAACCAGATCCAATTATTTATACAGTTGGCGGTCCAGGATCAACGACGATGCCTTCCGCAGTTTACATGGAATATTACAAATATTTGGACGATAGAGATTTTATACTTTTTGAACAAAGAGGGAATTATTATGCCCAACCGCACCTAGGTTGTCCAGAATGGGCGCAAGCATTTTACGAATCAAATCTTCCCGACTTTAATAGCAATGAAGAGGAACGAATCTTTCAAGAAGCCGCTCAAGCCTGCCGCAACAGATTGACCAAAGAGGGCATTGATTTAAATGGATACAATACCAATGAAATTGCTGCGGACATCAATGATCTGGTAAATGTACTGGGGATTGAATCCTATAATTTACTGACCATTTCTTATAGTACTAAGATCGCCCAAGTTTTACTTAGAGATTATCCAAAAGGAATAAGAAGTGTCGTGATGGATTCGCCTCTGCCATTGGAAGTAAATTATGACGAAGAGAGTGTTGGAAACCTTTTAGAAGTGATGGAAAACCTGTTTAGAGACTGCGAACAAGACCCAGATTGTAATGCGGCTTATCCAAAATTGAAAGAGCGTTTTTTGGCTTACCTGAGGGATAAAACCCTTGATCCCTTGCAAGTAAAAGTGCTTAATCCAAAGAATAATAAAACAGAAACATTCTATCTAAAAGGAGAAGATTTGATTGCGGTATATACTTATGCTTATACCAGTGATGTGGTCAATATCCCTTTTGAGACAAATAGGCTTCTTAATAATGATTTGACGGCTGTCAAAGACCAGTTGGCTACCCTTTTTGAGGAACCCGGAAATGGGGCAGGCAAGGGAATGCGACTTTCTGTTTGGTGCGCAGAAGAACATCCTTTCAACTCCGAAGAACTTATTAAAAAAGAAACTTTTAGATACCCAGAAGTGAAGGGTTTATCGCCGGCTACCTTCGAACCTGCTATATGTAAAATCTGGGGTGTAGAAGAAGTAGCCGCAATTGAAAATAAAGCCATTACAAGTGAAGTTCCGGTATTATTGATTAGTGGAGAATACGATGAAGATACGCCGATGAAATGGGCCGCGGCAATGAATAAGAATTTGCCGAATAGCTTTCATCTGATATTCAAAGCTTGGAAACATACACCGACCACCAATTGGGGAAATCCATGCGGGATGCAAGCAGCCAATGATTTTTTCAATACACCAACTGTAAAACCAAATCCAACTTGTTTGGAGGACATTAAGAAACCAGTCTTTAAAATAGAGTAAAAAGGATTCGCAATTTTGCCCAAGTATTTACTACAAGGCAAAATAGATACATTATGCTAAATGCTGCCCGACAGATCACGTCTAAAAATAACCAAAAGACAATACCACATTACTTCTGTTCTCTCTTATAACTTGGCGTTCCAAATAGTCGAACACCGAGATACATCGCCACGGCAGTTATTTTCCAAACCCCTCTTGCCATCATACTCCAATAAAATATTCGATCTGCATCCGCACGCGAAATAGAACGCGCTTCTGACTCCACAGGATCGCGATACAAATAGTCATGTACAACTGCCGCATAGACCGTATTACTCAAAGGGGAAATAAGGGATTGAAGAATTTTGGGAATGCTAGCAAAATCTGTAGTACTATTGGCAGGAATAGTCAAAGTGTATTCTTTTCCATCCAATCTAAATTTGACTTTCCAATCAAACAACATTACAAAATGTCCTGATTTGTCCATTGGAATAATATATTTACTTTTATTTTGCAGCAGAATGGTTCGTTTTTCTTCTGTCCAGTTCTGCTTTGGTTCATTGATCCAAGAAAAGGCGGGTGGAATATGAAGGCCATTTCCGATTCCTACATGCGCGGGTCTTCCTAGCCAATTGGCCAAAAATAAGGTCAAGAAAATCAATGCAAGGATTAGCAATAAACCCATTAATAGAACAAATGAAATACTCATCCTTTTTTGTTTTAGAAGGGAAGAAAATGGAAGTTTATTAAAAGTACTCAAAATCCTTTAAAGGAATAAAAAAGGAGAAGCTTAATGCCAATATGGACCATAAGGGGAAGGTTTTATCAGCTATGAACCTCAATACCTTAAAGCTTCCTTTTCGAAGAAGCGATTAGATCGGCGTTGGACGAAGTTTTCAAAAAAGGAAAGAAGGAGAACAGGAGCATGTATTGAAAGCCTAAACTAAAATATTATCTTTAGTCTACAAAAACAACTTCAAGACAAAAAGTAACTTGTTCTATAAAAGTATGAATAAACTAAGCCACCTCCATTTACTCTTGATCGCCTTACTCTTAAACCCTTTTATTACCTCGGAAATTCTGGGGCAAGATACCTTAAGAATAGCTCGACTGACCAAGGAGACACAGGATTTATTTCTGGCTACTTCTGCCCAAGGAATATTATTAAGTCCTTATGAGCTTCGCCAACATCATAGAGATCAAATAATCCGGAATATTGAATGGGTGGATGGATTTGACCTCTACGCGCAGCGCTCCTCCAAGACGGATATCCTCTCATATTTTGTAAAAGACAATCAGACGATTATTTTACAACCCACGGATCCGCGCAATGGAAGAACTTACGTTTACAAAAAAGATGGTCGAATACATAAAACTTTTAGAGGGAATAATCTTATTGATTTGTATGTCTATAATAAAAATGGATTTTTAATTCAACATGGCTTCGGTGACGAACTGAAAAAAGCAAAATTGAAGGGGAAGGTGTTTAACTGGTATACCACAAAAAAGAAGCGGTTAGAATATACCAGCTCCTTTGATGAAGAAGATCGACTGTCTAAACTCAAGATGATGGGCCATGCCTTTGGTCCCGCTGTTGACTATCAAATAGAAGATTACCTTTGGGAGGGGAGTTCCCTAATGGCAAAGAATACCATCATAAAATATAAAGAAGGAAGTACCGATACCACTTTCGTTAAATTTATTTACGATAGCCTTGGAATAATTTCGAGTATTGATTTTAGAGAAGAAGGATCGTCGAGGTGGTACTCCACGAAATATGAAATCAAGGTTGAATCTGAGGATGACCAGCAGGTCAAAATCGAAATTTTGCAAGCTGGTAAAACTGTTCTAGCCATTACCTTTGATCATTATGATAATTGGATCGCAATGGAAAGAAATAATAAACTACAAAGTAGGGAGATCAAATATCGGAAGGAAAAAAGACAGCCATGATTTTGTTCTTTTTTTAGTGAACCAACCACCTACTTAAACATGACCCAATTAGAATTAATCGAAAATAGAGAGAAGAATATTAAACAGGAGATTATCTCTGGATTAATCGCTTTGACGATTAGTTTGGTTTTCGTTTTTTCAAACCATATTTCCCAATCGTATCAAATTTATTGCGTCATCGTTTTATTTCTTATTCACCAGCTCAATCAAGCCATAATATTTAACCGATGGAATATTAATGCGGAGTATCAGAAGAGTAAGATAAGGCTACGGATTATCATCATTATCCTTGTTCTGCTTTTAACTTTTTTGAATTTTGCAACGATAAATGATGACTTCACTTATTATGTTCATCTTGCTCGTGGCAAGAAAGCCAATACTTTTTATTCCGTCGCGATTTATTGTGGAGTTTATCTTGTCGCCTATTGGCTTGGTCTCCGCAGGCTGATAAAAAAGTGAAATCACACAAAATGGAGAAGAAAATTATTATTGTCGATTATGATCCCAATTGGAAATTGCAATTTGCAGCACTCAAAAAAGTATTGTTCCATCACATCGGTATCGAAAATAT
The DNA here is from genome assembly GCA_964419315.1 of uncultured Saprospiraceae bacterium. Taxonomy (GTDB): domain Bacteria; phylum Bacteroidota; class Bacteroidia; order Chitinophagales; family Saprospiraceae; genus CALLVY01. Next base: position 17,648 of record CAYQRA010000022.1, read on the forward strand.
AGAGATCGAACATGTAGGGAGCACTTCTGTTTTTGGATTGCCAGCAAAACCTATTATTGACTTGGATATTATTATTGAGCAGGACGATGAGCTAATGAAAAAAGTGATTCAGAAATTAAAGGAAATTGGCTATCATCATGTTGGAGATTTAGGCGTTAGTGGGAGAGAGGCTTTTAAAAAACAAAATTCAAAAACGCCAGATACGGGGAGCAATAGGATTTGGTTTGAGCATCATTTGTATCTATGTCAAAAGGGAAGTATTGGATTGCAAAATCATTTAAATTTTCGCAACTACTTGCGGAAACACCCCAAAAAAGTAGAAGAATATGGACAGTTGAAATTGGCCTTGGCTAAAAAACATCCTTACGATATTGATTTATATATTGATGGCAAAACAGATTTTATTATAAGCGTATTGAATAAGACTGGAATGAAAACAGAGGATAGCGCCTTAATAGATAAGGAAAACAGAGCGAAATAAAGCCATGATAAAACTTAAAATAAAAAGCACATGAAAACAACTTACAAAACTAGCCCACCAACTGCTTGGTTTCAAACAAACTTAAGCTTGTCCTCTTTCGTAAAAAAAATCTATCTGTTTTTTATTTTTTCAATTTATACTTTTCTCCTATTGGGTCAAGATCGGATTCCATATAAAGTAGGAGACCTTTATGGATATGCTAAGTTTGATGGAGAATTAATCATTGATCCTGTGTTTAGTGAGGCAAAATTGTTCGACCATCACGGGAGAGCGATTGTTACTTATGAAGATAAACAAATGTTGATTGACAGCCTTGGGAATCTGATTACTAACATTAGTGGACTAAAAAATAAGGACGGTCGATTTGATAAAATATATGCGGCTTACGGCAAATATTACCTTTTCAAACAAGGCGATTATGCGGGCATGCTAGATAGTACGCTGAAAGTTTTGTGTCTACAAAAAGCACTTTCTGTTAGTCCCTTGCCGGGCTTTCAACACATTCTTGTTAGACAGCGAACGGCTGCTGGTTTGGCTATTGGTTTAGTCGACTTGCATGGTAAGTTTGTCTTTCCGATGGAGATTGGAACCATCGGTTCTTACTACTTTGAGGAGACCAAGAAAAATGAAATTTTTTACAGAAAGCAAAATGGAAAATACAAATTGTATGACGAACAGCAACAGCCAATACTAGACACCATTTATGATAAAGTAAACATCCGATTTTTAAAATCAGATGGAATTATTTTGTGCTATAATGGTGCTGAACTAGATGTTTATAATCAAGCCTTTGAACCTCTTTTTTCGGACTTTGACTTGGAGTCTTTTAGGTCGGTCACAGCCCTCCAAAAATATGTAGATTTAAAGAAAATAGATAAAGCCACTTTTGCAAAAATATTTGATGCGACTAGAGATGTCAGGTGTTGGAATACAGAAAAAGAATCGATACTTATCTGTGTAGATAATCGAGATAAGTCTAAGCGGTCTAGGATGTTTGTGGATGGAGTACGTTTATTAGGAGAAGACGAAGAGTATATGAATTTTAAGCCAGATCTCAATTTACTGTACTACCGGAAAGGAGAAGATTGGGCCGTTAAAAATATTAAAAACGAAGTACTCATTCCTTTGGGAATTGACCGGCCGGTGTCTACTAGTGGTATAAAAAGAATACTTTTGAGAAGAGAAACCGATTATCAATTTGTAGCGCTAGATGGAACTTTTCTCACCAAATTAAACTATAAATATGCCAATAGTTATTCCATTAAGAGCAAAGAAAATCTTAAGCATGCTTATCATCGCGGAGATGGAGTGCCCTTGACGGCTTTTAAATATGACACGATTATTCGGGCCAAAAATTTTGTATCTTTTTTTGCTAAAGAAGGTAGCCAATATGTTCTACTAGATAGCTTTGGTATAGCGAAGAAGAACTTAGATTTTGACCAAATTACAAGAATGGGAATAAGTGACTTTTATAAGGTGAGAAAAGGGGAACAGCAAGGAGTAATCTCTAATGAAGGAGTACAAATATTGGCGACCAAATATTCTGAGATTACTAAATTTGATAAATATTCGTCTAGGCTCTTTAGGGTGACGGAAGGGGGACAAGAAAAGTTAGTCAATTTGCAGGGGCAAGTTTTAGCAGTCGATCCCAAAGAGATCAATGGCCGTGGAATCATGCGACTCATTGAGGATTGTGTGATGCTTAAATATAAGGATGGGACAAACGCCTTCTTTTCTGCCACTGGCGAAAAGACCATTCATCTGGAAAGAGAAGGAAGTTTGATGATGAGCGTAAATGAGTCTAAACTGGGTGTTTTTACCAAAGGTGGCTATTATTTTAATTATACCACTGGAAAAAGATACAAAGAATAAAAGGAAGATTTAATATTCCATTGGGTAGAATTATTTGTTCGCATTGGTGCTTCTATTTATTCTCTTTAAAACAAAAAACAATAAAATGGGCTTATTCGATTTCTTCAAAAAGAAAGACCAAGCAAAGGAAAAAAAAGAGATTCCAGCACCTCCAAAAGAGCAAGCCGAATCGATTGAAATTATTGCCTTAGATAATGGATCTCATGGCGATCACTTTGGTGGATTAATTGGTTTTCCGTTTTTAAATACGGAAGAAGCAGGGACCTTTATCAATCAATACATGGCACTTGCCTCTACCCAAAAGGCTACTATGGAAAATGAAATCGCCAGTATCCATGATGCAAAATTTAGCGAGGGCGATGGTGATTCCGATAAACTAGGAATCAGAACGATAAAGACTCAAGATAAACTGGTTTCCGCCTATCCTTATCTCCAAACCGAATACACCGTCCCTTTTGGAACCAAACAAATCTTTGAATGGTCCCATATCGGAAATTTAGAAGCAGAGGTGAAAGGCGGAGGAAGAGATACTTTTGGCTTTGGCTTTTTTGCGACAGATTATGCCGTCAATAGAGCACAATATAGAGCAAACAAAAACCTAAATATAAAAGTGTCCGCTATTGGTTTGGTCTTGGATAAAAGCGATTTAACGGAAATTGGTGGACAAAAAGTCAGCGAAGGATTTGCCTCCTATATGCCCAGTCAAGATATTCCAAGGCCAACCTATTATGATTTTATCGGAGTACTTATAGATTATCAAGCGATAAAAATTGCGGCTAATAATACTGGTTATATCCTCAAAGTAAAATTGATCAATCACGAAGAAGATCCCAACTTTTTTACCGTAGATCTATTTATCAATCAGGAGAATATGAGAATAGATCACTTAGAAAAAGGAATGAGGATTACTGGTGCCTTGTGGTTTCAGGGAGAGATTGCGTAGAATAATTGCAGGAGCCCCATTCCCCAAAAGCGCTCTACGGTATTTATCGACTTTGCCCACGCCGCTTTTTCCAACAGGTCCATTTCGAAAGGAAAATAAAAATAACTATTTTATGAAGCTTCCTACGGTCGGTTTCTGTCAAATTACCTATATTGGTTGTCCCATATAAAAGTCTTAAATTAAACAAATTCACCTTTAATCATTTCCTTATGTTTAACCATAAATTATTAATGACCCTAGCTTTGTTTTTTATAAGTACTTTAGCTTATACGCAAGTTGTCAATAACGCTTCTGAATTAAATAATGCCATTAATGCGGCTTCTCCTGGAACCACTATTATGCTAGCCGATGGTACTTGGAAAGATGTCTTTATGGACATTGATAAAAATGGCACCGCTGCTGCGCCTATTATAATTACCGCACAAAATCCGGGAGCAGCA
>CAYQRA010000023.1:0-1937 GCA_964419315.1 uncultured Saprospiraceae bacterium
TACCGCTCTATTGATCGATGAGTTGATTGTCGATATCACCAAGGAAAATAATATCACCACCATCATCAATACCCATGATATGAATTCGGTGATGGAAATCGGAGACAATATCGTATTGCTCCACCATGGCGAACTGGTCTGGCAAGGCAATAAAGATCAAGTTCTGGGAAGTGATAATACGGTGCTTCAAGATTTTATCTTTGCCTCTCCTTTCTTACAGCGTCTTCGCAAAGCAGCCCTCTCTGGTAGTGGGAAGGTGTAGGTTTACTTTTCTTCTTCTTTTATTAAACTTTCTATTCCAAATATATTTACGGGTTTAGCTCGATCCTCGTGAACTTCCTTTGTTGGGTTCTCCACTTGATTGTATTGTTATGGTTTTTGCCCAAATGAAATGCCTGTCCTAAATAAATAGAACAGGCATCCAATCTTTGGTCTCAAAAAAAAAGTTGATCTTAAATGCCTCTTACCGCATTTAAAAAAGGAGTGGTTGAAAACAACCACGAATGCTACTTTGGCCGACCCTGAACGGCTGTTGGTTTCATAGTAGAATACAGGGTTTTGATCGGTTTTTGTAAAATTTTCTAACCCTTGATAATAGGGAAAGAAAGGAGAGAGGCAGCTTGCATTTAGGATTATAATTTGTTTAGCAATCTCTCTTAAAAAAATCCTTCTGGGACCAATTCAATGGTCAAAAAAAACTAGTAAAAAACAATCGTTAAAACATGACTTGTAAATCTTCCACCGCTACTGTTGTTGCTGTGGGAGCTTGTTCGTTATCCAGTGCATTGCCAGTAATACTGTTGCCCGGATCATTCTGTGCGATACTAATAGGTGCGACTTGGCCAAATTGAAGCTCGGCTTCGTTACCTATGGTAAATGGTGTTGGCGGCTCCGCCAACACGATTGATAAAAACGCGACGAAAGTCAGCGCTAGTGAAAAAAGTAGAAACAGTTCCATAGTGTGTGCATGGGTTATGGTGATCTAAAAACGTATAGTGTGTCATTTTGAACTGCAATAATAGATTTGGCCTATTATTTTGATTTAAGTGACAGGGTTATTGAGGCATAAAGCCGTCTGCATTTAGCTAGAGCTAAATGGAAAAATCCTTGTCTGGATCAAATTAAAGCAGGAGCCATATAAAACCATTGAGGCTTATTTAGGCGCTAAAATCTTTATTGGTTGATGTACTTTCTCGATAGGTTATTGCATAAAATGCAAAGCGGTTGATTACTCTCTTTCTAAGGTTGTTTTGACTGGTGTAACAAATATATAAAAAAAAATTATAAATGAAAGGAGTTTTGATTTTCACTTAAGCTCTTTGTGACAGCCGTTTATAGTTGCAAATAAAATGTAATATTAATGATGGTAGTTACTCTAGAAAACCATTATTTCGGCTGTTTCGTACCCTAAAAATGATTTTATGTACGGTTTTCTTAGTTATCGGTAAAGAATAAGCTATTTTTTTTTCTTCCCTATATTTTGTTAGGTTTAATGGCTTGCCTTGATGTGTGACAAAAAAAAAATGCAAATTTTTTTGAATATTTTTAGATAGGTAGACAAAAGCCCTTTTTTGGGGGACAAAAAAAAATGTTGCGGAACTATTGGAATAAAAGTAGTTTTAGTACTTTTGCACACCCAATAAGTACTCCTTTATGCCCGGGTGCTGAAATTGGTAGACAGGCATGGTTGAGGGCCATGTGTCCGTATGGGCGTGCGGGTTCGAGTCCCGCTCCGGGCACCAAAGGGGAAGTAGCGATACTTCCCCTTTTTCTTTGGGGCAAATTTCAAGCTAACTAGGGAGATGGATAATTTAGAATAGAACTTGTTTAAAAAGGCAGGTAAATCATCTGTCTATTCTTAAACAAGTTCATTGAGCGTATATAGGCTTAGATGCCCTAATTAAGAAAATCCTTCGAATAAAAATGACTTTTTTTAT
>CAYQRA010000023.1:1947-18577 GCA_964419315.1 uncultured Saprospiraceae bacterium
ATCTGTCTATTCTTAAACAAGTTCATAAAGGCTTATTACTACTATTTTCTGTCCATCCTTTGTATCTTCACTAAAACGTCTTAGCCCAATCCATCGGGGGATGTTGATTAAATAATTCCTAATCTTCTAATCGATGACTGCCGAACATTTTATAAAACTAGAAAGGATGTATTTACAAACGAATATAAATACTCAATTCTTCGAAACAACGGAAATAAGTATCACAAAAGAGTCTGCCGAAGTTGCTTTGACCATCTCTGATAAATATTTTCATGCCTTAGGAGCGATGCATGGTTCGGTCTACTTCAAATTATTAGATGATGCGGCTTTCTTTGCGGCCAATTCGGTAGTGGAAGATTATTTTGTCTTAACGACTTCTTTTAATGTAAACCTGATCCGCCCCGTCAGTAGCGGCCAAGTAAAAGCCATAGGAAAGCTAAAATACCGATCTAAAAATCTATTGGTAGCAGAAGCCACTTTGTGGAATGAAGAAGGAAAAGAAGTTGCTTTTGGGACGGGAAATTTTTACAAAAGCAAAACGGCTTTAACCGAAAAAATTGGCTATCAATAAAGTCCAATAGCCCTATAAATACGACTTGAATAAAACTTTATACTAAAAACCCTTCCCTTTGAAAACAATAGCTCCTTTCCTTATTTTGCTAGGTTTTTGCCAAATTCTTAGCGCCCAAATCAATCCCCAAGCCATTACCATCGCCAGAGATCAATGGGGTGTTCCACACATTTATGCCGCCACGGATGCCGAGGTCGCCTACGGGCTCGCTTGGGCCAATTCTGAAGACGACTTCGAATCTATGCAGGCCAACTTACTTGCCGTCAAAGGAAAACTCGGACAGGTCTTAGGGAAAGATGGAGCCATCTTTGATTTTTTTTCTTATGCCATCGAAACGACTAAATTGGTCAATGAAAAATACCAAGCAGATGTCTCTCCAACCTTCAAGAAAGTCTTAGAAGGCTATGCAGCAGGCGTCAATACCTATGCTGCGAAACATCCAGAAGAGGTTTTGGCCAAAGGAATTTTTCCCATCAAACCTCAAGATATTCTGGAAGGCTATGTGCTAAATCTGACCTTGTTTTCTGGAATCCATCATGATATCATCAAAATACTCAGCGGAGAAATTCGCCGCGATTGGTTGCCGCAAGGATCCAATGGCATGGCGATCAGTGGGAAGAAGACCAGTAGCGGGAAAACTTTCTTTGCTAGTAATTCTCATCAACCACTGGAAGGGCCACTGGCTTGGTATGAGGCACATGTAGAAAGTGAGGAAGGTTGGAATATGATTGGTGCTACTTTTCCCGGTGGCGTCACTCTGTTTTTAGGAACGACTCCCAACCTTGGGTGGACGCATACGATCAATAATCCTGACCTCTGTGATGTTTACCGATTAGAAATGAATCCTAAAGACAAAACACAGTATCGCTTTGATGGGGCTTGGGAGAACTTGGAGCAGCGAAAATTTAAATCCAAAGTTAAAGTGGGCTTTTTAAAATTTCCATTTTCCCGAAAAATCTACAAAAGTAAGCATGGTTTGACGCTAAAAGGGAAAGACGGTAATTTCTATGCCTTGCGATTTCCTGCTAATCAGACCATTAAGGCTGCGGAGCAATGGTACTGGATGAATAAAGCCAAGAATTTTTCAGAATTCAAAGAAGCACTGAAAATCCAAGGAATCGGGGTAACTAACATCGTATATGCAGATCGCGATGACCACATTTATTATTTGGGCAATGGCAATTTTCCTTACCGGAGTCCCGACTTCCAATGGGATAAGGTGCTACCTGGGAATACTACTGCCAATATTTGGGCACCAAAGTATTATCCGATAGATAGCCTGGCACAAGTACACAATCCGCCAAGTGGCTGGGTTTTTAATTCTAATAACCAACCCTATAATGCAACTGCTCCAGCGGATAATTTAAAACGCTCCGAAATTAATCCAACGATGGGGTATATGTTAGAAGATAATAATCGCAGTCTTCGCTATCCTTTTTTGATGAAAGATTATGAAAAACTGTCTTACGCGGATTTTAAAAAGATAAAATACGATCAGAGTTGGATGCCAGCGCCTTCTTATTCGTATAGCATGAGCAATGTAGAAGATATCTTTAATCTCGATCCTGCGAAATATCCTGAGATCGCCCCAGCGATAGCTTTATTAAAAAACTGGGATCGAAAGGCTTCGGTAGAGAGTACTGCCGCTTCGATATTTGTTTTGGTTTTGCGAAAAGTGGCCAAACGCTTGGATAAGGAAGTGCGCCTCAAAGAAGTCAATGTCATTCCGGAGGCAGAATGGGTAGCGGCTATCGCATCTGCTCAAAAGCATTTAAAGAAAAATTTTAAATCCGTCGAAGTGCCATTGGGCACCTTGCAGCGACATATTCGGGGGAATGCGAATATTCCAATTTCTGGAGCACCAGAAGTTTTGGCAGCCATTTATTCCAAATCAGATAAAAAAGGACAGTATAAAGTGTTTGCTGGAGAATCTTATATTCAGCTGGTGCAATACTCCAAAGAGGAAATCATTATCGAATCGGTGGTGCCTTACGGTTCTTCTGCGCATGAGGAAAGTCCGCATTATACCGACCAGATGGAAATGTATGCTAAGCAGCAAACCAAGACGATGACTTTTGATAAGGAAAAAATTATGGCCGAAGCGGAGCGAGTTTATCACCCAGAGTAAAGGGAGGCGCTTGTTTTTAGCGATGGACAATCTCGTGTGCCGTTGCAAAAGCTTTTACCACACCTCGCATCTTATCCGGAAGCATGGAGTTTACTTTTTCTACAATTGGCGCTGGAATTTCGCGGTAAAAAGCTTGAGCAATTGCTCCGGTGATGGAAGCAATCGTATCGCTGTCTCCACCAATAGAAATGGCTTTGCGGATCGCATCTTCAAAATCACTACTTTCCAAAAAGGCAATCATGGCTTCTGGAACAGAACCCTGACAGGTGACATCGAATTGATAATCAGGGCGAATATCATCGAGGCGACGGCTAAGGTCGTAATGGAACGTTTGTTCAATATGTGCTTTGATCGCTGCACGGGAATAACCAATGCGTGCCAAGAATACCGCAGCAGCAGTGGCTTGGGCACCTTTGATTCCTTCTGGATGATTGTGGGTAATGGCTGCACTTCTTTTGGCTTCCGCCAATACTGCTTCGAGGCTATTGCAAGCATAAGCGATCGGACTGACACGCATCGCCGAACCATTGCCAAAACTATTATAAGGCCCTGGTATAATCCCTACCAACCATTTTTTAAAATTGGAACCATATCCAGCAAAAGGAAATTGTAAACCCCAGTCGCGGAGTGCGATGGCGTAGTCTTTATCGTGCAGTATGCTATCTGCGATGGCTACGGTCATCACCGTGTCATCGGTAAAACGGCAATTCGGAGCAAAGAGCTCGAAGTCTGTCGTTTTGATATTATTCTTTTCGTATATGGAGCCAATAATGTCTCCTGCAATAGCACCTAGCATCTGATAATTTGGTAGTGCAAGTTTAATACATGCTCTAATTACACAGTGTATTTTACTTGCCAACTCTTGAATTTATTCTTTTTAATAATTCTTTGATGAAACACAGGGCTTATTCAAAGAAAACTTTTTAGGATATTCTTCTAAGCAAAAAGGCTTAAGGAGAATATCAAAGGTTTTCGAGAGTCTTGGTTGTTACTCATAGTCACCTCCTTATTTAAGAAGGGGCGACAAAAATACATTTTTACTTTAGAATCCCTAAAATAGATTGGTCTAAAAGTTAATAAAAAATACTTGGAAGAATTAGTTTTTTGCAAAATTTGCTACATTTTTTTTGCAGCTCATTTTTTAGAAGGGATGGCTTCAGAAGAAATTAGGTATTCGGAAGAGGCAAAGCATCTAGATATTGTTCGACATAATCGTCCCAATAAGCCATCAATTCTTGGGTAATCGCCCCTACCTTCCCATTGCCGATCCATTGTCCTTCAACTTGTATGACCGGTAGAATGCCTTTGATGGTGCTGGTCAGGAAGGCTTCTTCTGCTTGCGCCAAATCGCTTAAGCTTAGGCGACCTTCTTCTACGGTATAATTGGTGAACTTAGCGACTTCTAAAACCTGTTGGCGCGTGATCCCCATCAGGATGTTACGGCTGGAGGTAAGAATGCGCTGTCCGGGGAGTACCACAAAGAAATTAGACCGAGAGGATTCCGAAATTTCCTGACCATCGTGATAGAGTAAATCATAAGCGCCAGCCTCTTGTAGTCTTTTGGCTTGTAGAATGGAGACCACATAATTGGTCGTCTTGATGGCTGGAATTTCTCTTGTATACTGGTGAAATAAGAGGGAAACCCCCTTGCTATATAATTCGGGGTCAGGATAAGAGAAGTTTTGTTCGAGAATAAAAAAATTGGGTTGGCTCGGTAAATAGCTATTGGGAGAATAGCCACCCGTGAGTACGAGGCGAATGCCCGCATCGAAGGTATTATTGAGGAGCAGTAATTGGTGAATGGTCTTCTTTAAGGCTTCGGAGTCGAGAGGTAGGGAGAGGCCCATGCCTTCGGCAGAGTGGATAAAGCGTTGTAGGTGAAAGTCCAGAAAGAGCGGCTTTCCACCTCGCACAGAAAAGAAATCAAAGATGCCAAAGCCGCGGAGCAAACCAATGTCTTCTATCCCCAGCTTCGCTTCTTCCGCAGGAAGGAATTCTCCATTGACATAGTATTGCTTCATGCTTTACGATTCCAGCTCTTCGTTGAAATATACTTTGTAGTAATACATCTCTCTTTCTTCATCAAATCCTTTTTCCAAGTAATCTTGGCTAGATTCAGGATTATTAAAATCCAAACGGATTTGGATTTTGGTATCGAGCTTGATGTTACTTTTGATTTTTCGTTTGGCGGTTTTTACGGCTCTTTTAGAAATGTCAAATTCTTGCACTTCATTAAGTGCATAATCATTTTGATAGGCTTTGAATTCGGTGGCTAGTTTTTCGTCGGGAATGACTTTTTCTGCAAAGTCGTCAAAATTGAAAGTTTCGTGAGTGGTAAAATAATCCACAGAATCCGTCAAGAACTTAATTTGTTCTTTTTTGTCTGTCGCAGGCGCCACCACTTCCGCAGAAAAAGTATTGACCATGTCCATATAATTGCGGGTATGGAAAATGTCATCTTTGACAAAATCCGCATTGAGGAAATTATGTACCCAATATTCGGTGTCATAATTATTGCTATCAATACTTAATAAACGATAGCCATCACTTTTGGCGGTATTCAAAATCAAACAGCCTTTGTCTAACTTTTCAATATTGATTCCTTCCAATTTTTCTACTTCCAATTCTCCTTCTCCTTCTTCCACCGTCAAGAAAGAATTTTTTTGTTCTGCTTTAAAAATACCAATTCCATTGACCAACTCATCATCATAAACGATATCCGAAAATTGAGCAACAAAAACATCCCCAGATTTGATATTAGGATTATTGGATTGACGATAAAGGTGAATCAAGATGTTAGCAGATTCTGCCAAAAGGTTTTCTGGATCCTCAAATATAGACGACACATAACTATAGATTTCATTAAACTCCAAACTCTCCTCGTGTTGAAACCTAAAAACTTCCTCACTGCGTTTCATCGGCTTTAGAAAATACCGCATCAAACTTTCTTCGACTTTTTCATCTACCTTACTTAATTGTTGGGCGATAAAATTTCTTTCTGCTCGGTGCTTATTACTGACGCGATGAATGGCGAGTCCGGTGAGTTGTATGTTTGAAAAATTGATCATGTGTATCGTTTTTTGCTTCTTTGAAAAACCCGTGTGTGAGTCAAGCAAAACGAAGAATAAATACTTTTTTTCTTTGCTTTTTTATTCTTCGTTTTGCTGGATTACGGAATTTGTCAAAGAACTTTGTTTTTTCTCTATTATAAATAGACCTACAAGTTTAAGAAATTACAAGGAGAAATCAGTGTTTATCGCAGTCCATTTTCTGGAAAATACTACCTTCGTAGTCGCGAGTGCCAATGATGGCCTCGATATAAGGGGCAATACCATGGATTTAGATGCTTTTCGAAGAACTGCAAGCAAGCGACGGAAACAGAACAAGGCTTTTATCAAGCAATTGAAAAAGCGGCCACCTAAAAATTTGGATCACCAAATTCATGAATTACACGAGGCGGTCTTTGCGGAGGTCGATTGCTTGGCTTGCGCCAATTGTTGTAAAACAACCAGTCCGATTTTTTTGCCCAAAGACATTGATCGCTTAGCCCGCCATTTCCGACAAAAACCTAAAAACTTTATAGCAGACCATCTCCACCTTGATGAAGATGGCGACTATGTGCTCAATCACGCACCTTGCCCTTTTCTAGGCGCGGATAATTATTGTAGTGTTTATGAAAGTCGACCACGTGCTTGTCGCGAATATCCGCATACCAATCGTAAGAAAATGCACCAGATTTTGGATTTGACCTTGAAGAATACGCAGGTGTGCCCGGCTGTTTTGGAAATTGTAAAACGTTTGGAGGATTTGAGTTGAGCTTATCGAAATCTTAGGATTTAGTTTTTTCTTTTTTGAATCGCCTTTAAAATCTTACTTCCTCGACTCCTCAATCCCATACTTCCATGTGGCAAGATCTCCTCGATTAAAAGCGCCAACTCCGGAAGCAAATCCGGTTCCGATTGGCCAATATTAAAAATCACGGACATACTAAAAACGCGAACTGCAATGGCTTCATTGGGATCAGCGAGAAAATCAAAGCAGAGCGAAGCGGCAATACCTTGGAGTTTTTTGGGAATAGGATAGTCTTGAAAAATACGAAGCGTGTTGCGTTTGACCGCATTGTTTTGCGGTTGCAAAAGATTTTTCCAAAAGGTTTCGAGGTGTGGCTCAACTAAGTGAGGATATTGGTCAAAACAATGATTGATGATCCAAGAGGAGCGCTGTGTGACGATGACCGTATCTTTTAAAAATAATTGCATCAGTTCATCAAAACGTTCTTGATCCTCACCAACATATTCAGCGATTTTCAAAATATTTTCTTTGGAACGATCAGCAAGTAAAGAGGCTCGGATATCCATGGCTCAAAAATAGGGAAATTTATGTATTGATGGGAAAGGGATTTTACTATTTTAATTTAACGAAAAAATCCAAATAATTACCCTTTGAAATGTAAGTTAACCTTCCTTTTCCCTCAAAATACGTATATTACATTTTTGAGTTTAAAAACTGCTTTAGAAGAAAAAACAACATGAGATTACGATACTTTTCTTTCCTATTGCTTTTGAGTTTTAGCCTAAGTGCCCAAGAGCAAAATCCAAGTACTATTTTGCTTACTGCGGAATCTATGCCTCGTTTTCCGGGCTGTGAAGATCAAGAACTTGCATCTGCTGACTTAAAAAAATGTGCAGAAAAAAAGATGCTAGAATTTGTTTATCAAAACATTAGTTATCCAGACGAGGCGAGAACAGCTGGGGTAGAAGGTACGGTGGTGATTAGGTTTGTGATCGAAGAAGATGGAAGTATTTCGGAGGCGAAAATAGTAAAAGAAATTGGTAGTGGCTGCGGTGCGGAAGCACTTCGGGTAGTAGAATTGATGAACGAGCAAGGGGTGAAATGGATCCCCGGTATTCAGTACGGTAAACCAGTCCGTGTTTATTTTAATTTACCCGTAAAATATAAATTGGAGAAAGAAACACCACCACCTCCGCCGCCACCGCCCTACTTTATAACCGGGCTTGATACGATTTATACCGAATATGAAGAGGCACCGATTTATGGAACAGAAGAAGGTGCTTTGCAAAAATACATGGAGGCCTTACCTTATCCTCAATCGGTAGATACTTGTTTGGCAGGATCAATGGTCGTTCAGTTTTTTATCAGTAAAAAAGGGGAAGTAAAAATTGGAGATATCTATGACTATGGTGACTTAGGTTTTGACTTTCAATTTGAAGCCATTCAACACTTGAACGCCACTAATCTAAAATGGCAAGCCGCCAAAAGAGCAGGACTTCCTGTCAGTTGTTATTTGCCGCTGCGCTTAGCCTTTAAACCGAAGACTGCCAATTGCCAGATGGTTGCTGATAATTATGATTTGGCTTATGCCGCTGCTGCAGAAGCCGAAGCATTATATGCTTCCCAAAAAGTAGCAGAAGCCATTGCAAAATGGGACGAATCTTTGACTTTGCTGCCAGGCAATGCGGAGGTTTTATTGCTTCGAGGCCAAGCCTATTTGGAAATTAATGAAAAAGAAAAAGCATGTACGGATTTGCAAGCTGCCAAAAAAATAATTCCCTTGGCGGATTGGGTCGTACAATTATTGCCGATGATTTGTAAATAGGAGTTGGTACCGAATTACTTTACTCGTTCGTAAAAATAAATTCTAACCAAAGGATTTTTTGTGGAAGAAAACATCCTGTTGTAAATAGCAGGGCTATAAATTTGAGAATTCCAATATTTGTGTTAGATTAGCAATGACGTTGGACTTCGGTCTATTGTTTACCCCAAAAAAATAAATCACATGAGATCCTTCTGGTTCTTATCAGGCATTGTATTGTCTACCTTTCTCTGTTTGTTCCTATTTGTAGAATTTTTGAATTTACCGATAGAAACCTTGGCGATGTCTTGGGTAGAAGGTGGAGGTGTTTTAGGAATGCTGCTCAGTATTTCGCTACTCATTGCCGATGTTTTTCTTCCTGTTCCCGCTAGTTTAATTATGATTGCAAACGGTGCTGTTTATGGCCCTTGGCTCGGAGCTTTTCTTTCTCTGCTGGGAGGAGTAGGTGCTACGATGACGGGTTATTTTTTGGGTAGGGCTGGAGAAAAAAAAGTAGATCGCTGGATGGGAGTGGAGGAGCGCGCGCAAGCGCAGGCCTTTTTTGATAAATGGGGATTATTGGCGGTTATCGTCAGCAGACCCATTCCATTGCTTTCAGAAACAGTGGCGATCATGGCGGGCTTATCCAAATGGAGTTTTGGACTGACTTTACTAAGTGGTCTATTGGGCTTCTTACCTGTAGTGATTATCTATGCTTTAAGCGGTGCTTTTGCTTCTCAACAAGATTATGGATTGTTTACTTTTTTAATAGTAATGGCGCTTGGTGGATTTACTTGGTTACTGGGTAAATATTTTTTCAAAAAAATGGAGGTAAAAGAAACAAGCCATTAAAAATAGTTGCTTTGCCTATTGCGGATACCCAAAAATCATTCAAGGAATTTTATTCACTAGTTCCCAAGATCCCTCGATCAGATTAGCAAAAAATCATAAAAATAAAACGACCCTTTTTAATAAAACTAACCCCTTAAAATTATGAGTGTATTTGACTTCCCTCGAATAAACATCAAAGGACTCCTTCAGATCAACGTTGGCACTGCCAATAATGACGATTACTCCTTATTACCCGGCGATGACGCTGGTACTTATTCTGGTACTGCTACCATTCCGCAGGGTGGTCAGATCGGCCAATCTCTTCGCTTAGGCAATAGCGCGACCGTACAACCCTACGACTGGAATGATCCGGAAACGGGGCAGCGAATGACTGATGAACAAATGGCAGAATGGATGGCCAAACCTCAGACTTTTGCGAGCTATAAAAATCAAACAGTTGATGAATATACAAGGGTACAAATGATTCCTGGAGAGTGGAACCTCTATGGAAATATGGGGGTGGATATGATTGATACTTCAGTGGTCGGAGTGACCGTACCGGATAGTAGCAGTGCAAATGGTGTGCGAGTATACACGAGTGATGATCCTTTGGGTTTGATTGGTGCACAGTTGAGCTTTAATAATCGAGTAGGAAGTACAGGGAGAAGTACGGCAATGTTGGTGGATATCAATCCCGAAGCACCTCAAGCGTCCCAAGTATTTTCAGATAATTTATTATTGGAAAAAGATGGAACCGCCATCCTAAGCGGCAATCCCTCTAAAGCCGTTACCCGCTGGATTAATTTTCAAAGGAACACCGCTATCAATGGCCCCAATGGAGCAGCAGGAACCTTCCAATGTACAGTTCCTTTGAGCGAAATTCAGGACGAACCAATCTTTGCAATGATGCAGCCTTACCTCGATCAAAGCAAACAACTAGCTGGAATCGTTTTCCGGTATACGATGTTTCGATCAATGCAAAAGATCAATACCTTTAAATATAATAATGCCGATTGGTTACAAGAGATAACGGATTTGTACCAAACAAAAGGAGTCAATCCGACTTATGTGCAGATATCTGGTACGATCGCGCCTTGGTATGAAGGAGAAATGCAATCGACCCCAACGGGTAGTTATTTGGTGTCCGGTGCAGATGAAACTTTTCATTCGCCGGGTGGGAATACTGCCCCCGGAGGTGGCCCCTTTAATTTGGCTCCAGCAATCGTCAATTGGTCGCCACAAAACCCATTGATTTCTTTGGACCTTTCGGCCGCTCTTCCAGATGCTTATAATGATCCCAACTATGATCCCATGCGTCAGGACACCAATCCGAAATTTGATTTAGGTCCTCTCTCTTTTGGACAAAGGATTGGTTCTTATCTTACCCATATTGGTCCCGTGCCTTATACCGATACTGATGCTGGAGATGCGGCTGGGTGGATTTTTGATTATAAAATCCCTAATGATTTTGCGAGTGGAGCCAAACATATTCCAAATGCCGTAGGTGGAGATATTATCTGGC
This sequence comes from uncultured Saprospiraceae bacterium, assembly GCA_964419315.1. Lineage (GTDB taxonomy): Bacteria > Bacteroidota > Bacteroidia > Chitinophagales > Saprospiraceae > CALLVY01. The sequence goes on from CAYQRA010000023.1 coordinate 12,593, forward strand.
CAACTTATGTAGTGACTTCTCCAACCAATGGAGATTTATTGACGGAACAAAGAATGTTTTTTGCTTCCGATCAGGCTAATTTATATGCGGACCAAGGCTTGACGCCTCAAGATCCTAGTTGGGCTACTATGCCCGCTTTGCCCCATACGGAATCTACCTTTTCTAGTCAAGGCTATATGGATACCCAAACCTCTTTTCGGGTTTTTGTCTGGGGAAAAGAAGATACGCATGGAACCTATGACATTTGGTTATTAGATCAGACTTATGTCAAACCATTGGCCTCTGGGCCAGCTCCGGTTAAATTGATTTCGGGTTATAAATCAGGACAAGCTATTTCTATCCCAGTAGATCAACCTTCGCTGAGCATTCTTACGATTAGGGAGATAGGAGACCCTCCGGGGGATAATTTTAGCATTATGACCAATCCAATGATTAATATTCGGACACTTCCCAATCAAGAATATAATGAATATTACACTTTTGAAAATGGAAAACCAGTGGCTACTGCTGCGATGAGTTGGTATACTTTATACAATGAAGTATTTAGAAATTACTATCTCTTGTATCCGGGAATGAGCAAAATTATTCCACTCAACGATCCTAACCAATGGATTGGACCTACGCTATTTGTACTACAAGATCGAATAAAAACGGAGGCCTGGAATACGATGTTTAATATGGCTAGGACGCGGGATGTTTCGGCGACGCGACGTTGGTTGATGGAAGCTTATATTGGTAAGTTTGCCAATCAAAGCCCTCCTGCGAATACCCAAGACTATAATGATCCTATTGCTTAAACCCATTCAAAAGAAAGCAGGTCGAAGGAGTTCTTAGCACTGCTTTCTCAAAAAATAAAACGATCTAAAAATCATGGAAAAAATAATATTCTATTGCTTCTTGTTAAGCATGCTAATTATAAGTTGTGATGTGCAAAATAAACCAAACTCTGGATCAGGAGGCCCTGTAATCGGAGCGCCAGAAGTTGAAGTAGAAATACCGACTCAAGTGCCTTATACGGTAAGTTTAAGTAATCCAGTAGAACTAGCGACCGATTCTATCCAATCCTATGCGATCGCAGAGTGGGATGGCTATTGGTTGATTGTCGGAGGTCGAGTCAATGGTTTTCACGGTACAGGAGGAGCGGGGAGTACCTTTCCCGTCCGCTATGCCAATCAGGAATTTATCGTTTATCAACCCGCTTCCGGAAGACGTTGGTCGGCTCCTTTACCTGATGCTTTTAAAAACCAATTGAGTAGTACCAATATGCCTTATTATCAAGATGATGCGACCTTATGGATCGCTGGTGGATATGGATGTGTAAGCGCCGCTCCGGGAGATCCTTGCGACTATAGAACCTATCCTAATCTGACGGCTCTAAATATTCCAAGAGTGCTTGCTGCTATTCTGAATGGAGGTGATCCAAGCCCATTTATTGCCACCCTTGAAGATCCTCGATTTGCAGTGACGGGAGGAATGATTCGAAAAATGGGAAGCAATTTCTATCTGGTCATGGGACAAAATTATGACACGATTTATGTGAATGGAATTACTGGACAATACACGGAAGAAATCAGAAGGTATAATGCGACTTTTGTAGGACAGACCATTAACGTTACCAATTATCAAGCGATCCAAGATGCCCAATTCCACCGTCGAGATTTAAATGTACTCGACGCTGTTCGGGCAGACGGTTCTATCGGAATCAATGTATTCGCTGGCGTATTTAAACCCAATGACCAATTTGGTACAGCGTGGGATCATCCGGTATTAATTGATGAAGATGGCAGTGGTGCTACGACTTATCGAGTCGATACTTTTACCCAACAATTCAATGCTTATGATTGTGGGCATATTTTGATGTTTGATAATACAACTAAGACCATGTATACTACCTTGCTCGGAGGAATCACCAATGCCGGTTTGGATGCCAGTGGAAAAGTTGTTGCCCCGGATGGCTTTTTACCTTTTAGTAAATACATCAGTACCATCGCTCAATATTCGGATGGTTCCACCAAAGAATATCCACAAGCTTCGCCCTTATTGCCCGGCTTTATTGGTGCTTCTGGGGACTTGGTTTTAAATGATGCTTTACCAAAAATATCAGGCACCACTACGGTACTCGATTATGCCCAATTGCCGGCTGGTGATAATTTGATCGGTTGGTATTATGGAGGAATCAATAGTACGGCGGAGCAAACCAATGCAGTGTCGAATCCTTCTTTTGCGAGTGCGACTATTTATGAGGTGCATTTGACGAAGTAGGGTATAGGAGGCTGTTTTTCCTTGATCTTCCACCTGCTGGATTGCCTAATAAATTACACTAATAATACTTGAGTAATTCACTTGGCATTGGCTTCCGTTTCCAAATAGCAAAGGCGATTATCCAAAGATAATCGCCTCCGTTTATAGGTGATAATTTGTAGGATACATTTTGATAGTCACCGTTGAATCCAAACGGTAGTTGGTGCTTTTAATTGCGAACTTTCTTACCTCTCATTTTATGCACATAAGCTTCAATGCCTTTGCTTTTTATTCTTTTGGCCGCTGCTCTTGCTTCTCCAAGATCATTATAGCGACCCGCAGTCACGGAATAATATTGAGACAGATCAAAAGAAAGTACTTCTGCTCCTTCATAACCTAGGCGGCGTAATTTCTTAGCCATGACTTTACCATTGGCTTCGCTTAAATAAGAACCCGTCACAACGAGGTATTTCCCAAAAGTAGAACCGCTAGAAGTACCTGAATAAGTGTTGGCACTAGTAGGGGCTTCTGAGGCGCTGCTTGCTTCTTCGGTATCGGTATATGCTGTTTCTTCCTCACCAGCTGCAAGGGCATTATCTGTAATGTTTTCTGAATCAAGAGTAGCATCGGTATTCGAATCAGAATAATCTATACCCGTCGGGTCAGACTGGTCTGCATTGCCATCTTTGACATCACTTTCCTCTACTACGTAAAGGTCTTCGAGGTCATTTTCATCAACGGCTGTCGCTTCCCCTTCGCCTTCACCGGCATTGGTAAGCCCCATGCTATTGGTGGTAGATTCGACAATATTTTTAGGAGTGTTGCAGGAACGGCCAACGAGGTATATCCAAAGGCCAATAACGACTGCAATAAGAATGTATTTTAATAATTTTCCCATAGTGTAATAGTGTTTGTTCGTGCTAAATATATGAAAAAAGCCACATTTCAAGGAGCATTCCAATAATTCTATGCCAATAGAGGAGTAAATAAAAGCTTGGAAAGGTAAATTATACTAGAAATATGGTACTTTTTATCGGAAGGGCAGTTTCAAATCCACCCTTCAGATAAAAAGGAGAAAGATACTATTTGCGTACTTTCCTTTTGTGAACATAAGTTTCTGCAATCCCTTGCTCTTGGAGTTGAGTTGCAATGGCTTGTGCCTCTTTCAGCGTTTGGTAGCGACCCGCGATGACGCTCAAGTATTTGGTCGTTCCGAGGTTTATGGCTTCGGCACTGTATCCCATTTTAGTTAGTTTTTTTACTTCCTTTTCCGCATTGATCGTTTGACCAAAAGATCCGGTAATGACCATGAAAGGATTTTTTGCAGCACTTGGAAGATTGGGGGAACCTCCGTTTAATCGTTTTTTGCTAGCGGCATCATAGGCTTGGGGAACCTCTTTTTCCGCACTAGCGGCAAAAGCGGCTTCTTTATCTGCTGCAGCTTTGGCATCAGCGGCTGCGCTCTTGGCAGCGGCTTCTTGAGCCAATTTTTTTGCTTCGGCTTCTTTGTTGTCCGTATCGTTTTCTTCAGTGCCAACGACATCACTTGCCACTTCTTTTAAATCCTCCACTCCTTCTTCGACCAAGTCTTTTGCTTTTCCGGGCATCTCCGTAATACTTTGCCCCATGGCACTGGCATTATGGGTAATGCTTTGTCCGACAGCACCTGCATTTTCTGTCAGCGAATTGGTGCCTGCTTTTAATTTCGCAGCCTGTTCATTGATAAAGGAAGAGGATTTTACAAAGCTCCAGCCGACAGCGACAAAAAATAAAATAATTAAGATGCCGATAAATAAGTTGAATAGCCTGCTCATATGGATATAGGTTTGAATGTATAAAATTTAAATCTTAAAAAACTGTTAACAAATTTGTTACCAAATGCTTTTTTGACGTCTATAAACTGTAAACGTAACATATCATTTCGTTCGTTTGCCAAATTAATCCAAACAAAATTAACTAATTTTTAAATTTTCTAAAAAAACAGACTATGGATGCCTTTCAGATTGCCCAAGAAGCTTTGATGAATTTTTTTAACACTGCCGCTGCCTTTCTTCCAAAATTGATTGGAGCTTTAATTATTTTGATCATCGGTTGGATCATTGCCAAAATGGTAAAATGGGCCGCAGTGAAACTTCTTAAAGCCGTAAAATTTGACAGTTTTACTGATCGCCTTGGAATCAATTCTTTTTTGAAAAAAGGTGGAATGACTCAATCTAGTGCTGGTGTATTAGCTGGCTTGGTTTACTGGGTCATTATGTTATCGGTCTTAAATGTGTTTTTCAATAGCCTTGGTTTAGAGGTTGTTTCTAATTTACTCAACAAGGTTATCCTTTATATTCCAAATATCATTGTTGGCTGTATCCTACTTGTAATAGGAATGTACCTTGCAGAAATGGTCAGTGGCTTAGTAGTTGGCGCTTTGCGCGGTGCTGGTTTTGAGAACGCAGAGATGATTGGTAAAATGACGAATCTAGTGATCATGTTTTTTGTATTCTCTATCGTTCTTTCTCAGTTGGGAATTGCAGAAGGTTTGGTAGAAACCATCGTTGGAATCGTATTGGGAGCTCTTGGATTAGCACTTTCTTTAGCTTTCGGTTTAGGAGGAAGAGAATGGGCTGGCAAGGTGTTAGACCGCTATGTTGGTATTAAATAACTAAGCCTAAATTCTTGTCCAAGAATTTACTTATAGATACAAGCATTTCTCAGAATTTTGAGAAAGAATCCACCTTTTCCTAACGAGGAGAAGGTGGTATTTTTTTTGAAGAAGTTAGGGGCTATCTTTCGGAAAGGCCCTAACTTTCTTCAGAGAGAGAAAACAAGTGCCTCGAAGGCACCGTCTTCCTTACAAAGGAATTGCCAATTGACTCGCCATCTTTGTTTCTACTTCCACCAAACTACTATCCATCACAAAGTGCACATAAGTTCGAACTTTTTGTTTTTGAAAAATAGCTTGTGCCGCCATTTTACTTAGGTGTAACCAAGCTCTCAATTCTCTTGCTTTGACAATCATTTGCTTTTGGGATTTTCCACTAAAACTAGAGTGCTGAATCAAAACTAAGCCTTCTTCGGTTTCCAAAATAATATCAACAATTGTAGAAAATAATTGTCGCTGTTGCAGCAATTGAACCGGATACTTGCGATACATTTTTTGGATAGAAAAAGTTTGCTCAAGCAGAGCAAAAAAGTCATCCGAAATACGTCGCATTTCTTGTGCCTCCACCATCTCTACGATCTCATAGCGAAGCACAATTCCCGTAGCCATCGCGAGTCGATCTGCTGGCGCAGCTGCTCGGATATCTGCCGTCAAAAATGCTTTAGTCGCCTTGGCGATTTGATATAAATCTGCCTCCGGCCCGATCATCATAGCAGGACCATAAGTCTGGTGGCGCTCTGATTTACTTTCAAATGCTTTGAGCACTTTCTTGTCATCTACATCCACAAAATAAGGCGTATTTTCCATCTTGCCTTTTGCTTTTTCTAAAGCCTCCGGTACTTCGGGAGCAATGTCAGCATAGGTGAAATCTCTAGGGAAAGGGAGTTGACTCGTTTGGGCATAAAGGATTTTACCGTCCCACTCCCAAGGTGTTTCATCGGTGTTAGGATCAAGGGTAGGATGGTCGCCGTGGCCTGCTACCTCGAGAGGAACTGGTTGGTCGCGAGATATTTCGTATGAACGATCGTGTCCGTGCGGTATTACTTGATGTGCGCCCTGAGGCTCGTGGCCCTCAGTTGTATTTAAGCCGC
>CAYQRA010000023.1:18587-21236 GCA_964419315.1 uncultured Saprospiraceae bacterium
TTAGGATCAAGGGTAGGATGGTCGCCGTGGCCTTCTTGCCAAATGCGATTGAGCCATTGAGTATCTCTGGCACGGCTAGGAAAAACCAAATAATCTCTAGCACGGGTAATACCGACGTATAATAAGCGTGCCTCTTCCTCCTGCGCATGGCGAGTAGCGCGAGCTTTGGCTTCGCTGGCATTGAGCCGTTCTTCCAAAACGGTTTTCTTGATCTGCGTCGCATAAGGGTTGATCCAATAACGCAACCAACGATTGCCCAATAGATTATCCAAATCTACTTCTTCTGTTTTTGGAATAATATCTACTCCCCAAACTCGATCTCGTAGATTGCCCTCCAAGCTATGACAAATCACCATTGGCCATTCCAAACCTTTACTTTTGTGATAGGTCAAAACATTCACTGCATCTTTTCCTTCTCCTGATCCTTGGCGGTCTTTTTCGGCAGCGACTAGCTCATTGAGCCAAAGCAAAAAGCCACCAAGTGAAGCGGCGGTGTGGAGTCGATTGCAAGTTTCTTCATATTGCAAAGCGAATTTTCGGAGTACATCTACATTGTCCAACCGTTGTGCAATCTTTCCCCATTTGACGATGATTCTTCGCAAGTCCAATTCTTCCAAAACGAGGTTGAGTAATTCGGCACTAGACAACTCTGCGACCTCTGTTCTAAGTTGGTTGAGTTGATGGATAAAAGCATCACCTTCTGCCCAACGAGTTTCGCTGGTATAGTCTTCTTTTTTTTCTAAAAAGTCGAGGCGATTATCGATGATGTCCTCAATTTTTTCTCCGCTAGCGAGGAGTAATATTTCTGCAACGGATAAGGAATCCTTGGGGTTGAGAATAAATTTTAAGCAAGCCAGAATAAGTTTGGCTTCGGCACTATGCAATAAGCCCGTTCGGGAAATGGCGGCTTTTAATCCAGCGCGATGTAAAGATTCTGCGACGGTTGCACAAGCGGCATTGGAACGACAAAGTACGGCGATATCACCAGCTTGAATTTTTCGATATTGATTTTCTGATTTAGAAAAAACAAGGTGCTCCGCTGCGATAAATTGTTGAATGGCACTGGCAATACAGTTTTCCATCCAAGGTTTGCCCGGCAATCTTTTGCCTTCTCCATCATAGACAAAATGCCAATGGTGCAAAGCGTCGATCATCTGAATCGGCTCATTGTCTTTGTTTTGAGATTCCGAATCCGCTATTTTTTTTCTCTTAGGAATCAGCGCAATGTGCTCTTTTTTAAGGTCGGGAAAAGCTTTGGTGAAAATCGCATTGGTGGCATAGACGATATCCTCTCTGGATCTCCAAGAATGCTTTTGGATATTCTCTGGTTTTATGCCACCACTTTTATCAATGATGGCTTGCATCAGTCGTGGATCTGCACCGCGAAAACCATAAATGGATTGTTTGGGGTCACCCACCCAGATAGAATGCTTGGCAATGTTAGAAAGTTTGTTGAAAATCTCCAACTGAATGGGATTTGTATCTTGAAACTCATCGACCATCAATAAGTCTAATTCTTCCTTTAAGATATTGCTCACCGACTCCTGATCCAATAAACGTTTGACTTGGATTTCCATGTCGATATAATCAATTAAGCCTCTCTGCTTTTTGTATTGTTCGTATTCTTTGAGGGCCTCGATTGCGATATCAAAAAGGCAATAGATGAAATCCTTAATGTCTTGGTGAAAAAGCGGATGCCCATCATGACTTTTTGCAATTTCGATCAAATCTGCCACGTCCTCGCGGCTTTTGGCGCCTACCTTTATTTTTCCAATTTTGACCCATTCATGCCAGTTCAATTCTTGTCCACGTTGCAGGCGTCCAGCAAATTGTTGCAGATCATTTCCAGCGACTGCCGTTACTTTAGTATTGTCTTCATTAGCTTCCAAGCGCTCTACCGCTTCGGTGATCGCCGCTGCAAGTTTTTGATTGTATTCCGTTGGACTTAAATTTGATTCTTCTCCCAAGAAAGCTTGAAAACTACGAAAGGATTCGATTTTACTTTCCTCCAAAACTTCAATAGAAAAATCATTGGCTCTAGCAGTATCGGTGAGGTACTTGACCTCTTGTCGCCAATCATAATGTTCTACCTTACTCAAACCCAAACGATCGCATAAACGCTCCATGGCTTCGACTCGTGCCGGTTTTAGAATGTTGGTTAAGGAAAGGTTGAAAAATAACTGTTGGTCTTCATCGGCAATGATGTCGACTTGGGGAGAGACTCCGGCTTCAAAAGCAAATCTACGGAGTAATTTTACCCCAAGGCTATGAACAGTACCGATAAGTGCATTGGTGAGTTCATTGGCAGCATCGGTGAGGCCTTCTTCGAGGAGTTTAACACGAACCCGTTCTTGTAGTTCCGCCGCGGCCTTATTGGTAAAAGTCGTCGCAATGATCCCACTAGGGCGAACGCCGGCTTTGAGTAAAGCGACCATCTCCTCCGTGAGTCGATAGGTTTTTCCACTTCCAGCTCCGGCAGATATGATTTTTAAATTCATGGCTGGTAAAATACGAGGGAAAAGTGAAAATAAAAAGCTGTTCTTTGATAAATCCCGTGGTCAATCAAAAAGAAGAAAAAAAGCGACCACATGGAAGCATTTTCTTTTTGATTTTAACAAAAAAGCTGTTCGTTACGACTTACAAGTCGTA
>CAYQRA010000024.1:0-1987 GCA_964419315.1 uncultured Saprospiraceae bacterium
TGGTATTAGCGCCGATGAATCTCCGGATGCTTTATTGTATAATGTCCAGCCATTAAGGCGAGTTCGTATAGGTGCGACTTATCGTTTGGATTAATAAAAAGACGGATTCACTTTATCAAAAAAATGAAATATTTTTTCTTATTCACTTTACTGTTTTCTTTTGGAAAAACCGGGGCACAAGAAACGACTCTTGCTGCCACTGCAAGCGAATTGAGGGCCGCAGTAAAGGAGTTTGAAACCATAAGAAATCAAGAAAACAATCAAGAAAAAGCCAAAGCTGCCCAAAAAATCGCCACTATTTATAGACGAGAAAAACTTTCCACCAAAGCCATTGAATATTATCAAATTGCTTTGCAAAATATTGAAGAGGAAGAAGAACTTTTGAAAATTGATTTGTTAAATGGCTTGGCTCAAGCATTTTCTGAAGAACAGGAAATGGATAGTGTGCTGCATTATCATCAAGTACTTTTCCATATTTTTCAAAAAAATCAGGACTACGAAAAACAATTAGAACGGCTCCAAAAAATAGCGAGGATTCAGGAAAAGCAGATGGATTTTTCTCAAGCGATTATTACTTATCAATCGATCATCGTTTTGGCCCAAACGAACAGCGATCAAGCTGAAGTGGCCGTTGCCCATAATAATATTGGCTACTTGCAAAACCACGAAAAGGATTTTATTGCTGCCATCAAACATTTGCGACTCGCCGAAGAACTAGACGCTGCCCAACCGTCTATCAACAGGATCACTTTATACACCAATTTAGCCATTGCTCATCTCAATGATGAACAGACTGCCACAGCTCTTGATTATCTTTCCTTAGCCAAAAAAGCCGCCAAAGAAAAACCTTTACAAGCTGCACAAATCGCTCATTTGACTGCTCGAATCTACCTGCAAGAAAAAGATTTTTATAATGCTCAGCAATACAATAATGAAGCAATTCTTGGCGCTCAAGAATCAGCAGATGCAAATTTGCTAAGTCAAGCTTATGCAACGTCCGCTAGTATTCACCAAGGCTTATATGAATATGAAGATGCCCTCTCTTTTTATGAAAAACATTTGAATATCCGAGATAGTCTTTTGCTGGAAGAAAAAATACGGGAGCAATCTTTATTGCAAATGCAATTTTTATTGGAGAAAACGGAAAAGGAAATGCGCCTGCTTTTGGTCAATGAATCGATGAATGAATTGACGATCCAACAGTTGGAATTAGAACGGAATAATTTGAAACTGGCTTCTGATAAATACGAATTGGAAGCGGCGCAACAGGAAGCTAGTTTGTCGATCCTGCAAAAAGAAAAAGCCATCCGAGAAGCCGCCTTTCAAAATAAAGAACTTGCTGCTTTGCAAGCGCAACAACAATTGCGCTTGACGCAGCAACAATTAGAAGCGGAGCAAAAGGATCGGAATATCGCCGATTTGAAACAGAGAGAATCCTTGCAAGAATTACAATTGCAACAGCAAGCCGCCTTGGAAAAAGAACGCCTCCAAGAAATTGAATTACTCAATCAACAACAGGCGATCAGTGATTTGGAATTGACCCAACAAGCTACTTTTCGCAAAGCAGCTTATATCACCGGCTTGTTGATGTCTTTGATTTTACTTTTGGTCATAGCGAGTTATTTGTTTTCTCGGCGCACCAATCGACGCTTGGCAGCTCAAAAAGCAGAGATCGAAAAAAGCCGCATCGAAACAGAAATTGAGAAAGCAAAATCTGATGCCTTATTGCTCAATATCCTCCCTTCCGAAACCGCCAAAGAACTCAAGGATACTGGTTTTGCAACACCTCGACAGTACGATCAGGTTTCGGTCTTATTTACGGATTTTGTAAATTTTACCAACTTCGCAGAAAATATTTCTGCCGAAGATTTGATCGAAGAACTCAATGCTTGTTTTATCGCTTTTGATGAAATTATCGAAGCACATGGTTTGGAAAAAATAAAAACCATTGGAGATGCTTATATGTGTGCAGGTGGCATTCCGGTTG